>JANOFA010000535.1:0-3905 GCA_031413355.1 Gemmatimonadota bacterium
CTCCTCCCGTTCGCGCAGCCCTTGCTCGAGCGCCACCTCCCCTGTGATGTCCATCAACACGCCATCCAGGTAGAGCGGCGTACCGTTCTCCGAGAAGGTGGCGCGCCCCTGCTCCTGCACCCACCGGAAGCCGCCATCGGCATGGTGGATACGATACCGGATATCGAAGGTGGTCCGCGCTGACACGGCGGCATCCACGGCAGCGGCAATACGCTCCCGGTCTGCTTCGAACGCCATGTCGCCAAAACGTGGCCCATCCTCCCGCAGGTAGTCCGAGGCCGGATACCCGGTGATCTCCAGAATACCGTCCGAGACGTAGAGGTCCCGGTAGGGCGGATGGATCTCGCAGCGGTACACCGCTCCCGGCACATTGTCGACCAGTGTCCGGAAGCGCTGCTCCGACTCTCGCAGGCTCTCCTCTGCCGCCACCCGGTCAGTGATATCGAGGATGACCCCGCTGAGAAACAGCGGCCGGTTGTCTGGTCCATACGCGGCCCGTCCATGCTCGTAGACCCACCTGATGCCGCCGTTGGCGTGGCGAATGCGATAGCGAGCTGCCCACGGCTCGCCCCGGGCGATGGCGCGTTCCGTCGTTGCGACGAGCGCTTCGGTGTCCTCCGGTGACGTGATCTCGGTGAAGAAATTGCCCCCCGGGCCGGTGAATGCGGCCTGTGGGTGGCCGGTCAGCAGTTCCACGCCCTTCGACATGAAGGTGCTGGTCCACGGGAAAAGCGACTCGCAGAGGAAGACGGCCCCCGGAACGCTGGAGACAAGGGTGCGGTACCGCGCCTCACTTTCTCGCAGCGCCTCGTCTGCCACCATCCGATCGGTAATGTCGAGGATGACGCCGCCAAGGAAGAGCGGGGTCCCATCCGCGGCATAGGTCGCCTGGCCCCGGTCATAGACCCAGCGCACGCTGCCGTCCGCGTGACGAATCCGGTACCGCAGCTCGAATGGCTGGCCACTGAAGACCGCCTCGTCGAGTTGCTGATCGACAGTTTCGAGATCCTCCGGCAGCGTCAGGTCATTGATGGTGATGCCGTCGGGCCGGAGCAGGTCAGCGGCTCTGTAGCCGGTAATGGAATACACGCCGGACGACATGTACGTGTCCTTCCATGGTGCTTCGATCTCGCACAGGTAGACCGCACCGGGGACGCTGGCGACGAGCGCTTTGAGCCGAGTCTCGGTTTCCTGCAGCGCGAGTGCGGCGCGTGCCGGTTCGGTGAGTGCCTGCTCCAATTGCGCCACGCGCTCGCGCAGCCGCACCAGTTCCTGCTCGCGCGGATCGGGAGGTGCCGTCGGTGGCCTGGTCCGGGACATGGATCGGGTCAGGGCAGAAACGGGACGGTCGTCATCTCTGCCAGGCTGCTGTTTGCGATCATCTGGTGCCGGCGACTTCACCGCCCTCGGGTCCGTAGAAGAACACCCAGAGCGCGAGATCACCGCTGAACTCTTCGAAACGGTGCTCCCGGTGCGCCGGCACGAACAGCACGTCACCTGGTCCGAAGGCCACCCGATCCGGGCCGTTCTGGAACCACCCGTTCCCGCTGATGACGACATACACCTCATCTCGGGTATGCGGTGTCTGCGGGTCAGCCCCGCGCGGCGCGTACAGGCCGACATCGAGCGTACCGTGCCGCAGCAGGACATCGTACTGGTCGTGGTACGGGCCGGGCATGCGGCCGAGTCCCTGCGCGGGCGTCAGATGGAACGGCGTCATGGAACAGCTCCAGAGAACCGGTTGGGACGGAACAGGGACAGTCGCGGATCGGCGGGGCGGCCGAGCAGCACATCGCCGATCAGCTGGCCGAGGATCAGGCTGAGTGACATGCCGTTGCCGGAGAACCCCCCGATGCTCCAGCCCGCTGCCTCCGGCCACGGTGCGACGATCGGCAGCCGGTCGGGGGTGAACGCCATCGGGCCGGCCCAGCGATGGGTGGCCTGGAGGCTGCCGATTTCCGGGAAGAGGGCGGGGAGCACCTGGTCGAGCGCGCGCTGCACCTCAGCCGTGGGGCTCAGGGAGAGCACACCCTCATCTTGCCCAGATCGCACGGCGCGGCAGCCTCCGAGAATAATGCTCCCGTCAGGCAACTGCTGCCAGTATTCCTCGGTGGCGGTCGTCAGTGCGGTCATGCCGGCGCGGAACAGCGGCGCGACCGGCGCGTACGCCACTACCTGCCCACGCACCGGTGTGATGAGCGGGGCGAGCGCAGGGCGCAGTTCGCCGGTCCAGGCGTTGACCGCCGTTAGCACCGCGCCGGCGTCGATGCCACCGCGGTCAGTCTCGACCGACGCCCCGCGCCCCGCGCCGATGATGCGCCGGACATCCGCTTTCATGATGACCGCGCCGCGCCGGATCGCGGCAGCGGCGAGTCCCGCGGCCAGCTTGCCCGGGTGGAGCAGGGCGATATCCCGCAAGAAGAGTCCGCCCCCCACGTTCGCTCCGAACGGTGTGGCGACCATCGCCTGCGCCTGGGCCCGGTCGAGATGTTCCGTCCGGCAGCCATCCTCCGTCAGCAACTCGGCGAGTCGCCGGTTTCCGTCGTGCTCCGTGGGGCTCAAGGCCAGGTGGAGGTGCCCCACCGGCCGGAAGTCGCAGGCGATCCCTTCGATGCCGAGAATCTCATCGGCCAGGCGCCGGTTCTCGAGTGTGAGGCCAAGCAGCTCCCGCGCGGTGGGGCGCCCCAGCCGCGCAATGGTGGCGTCGTAATCTTCCGCTGGTCCGATCGGGAGAAATCCACCGTTGCGGCCGGTGGCGCCGGCACCGAGCCCATCCCGTTCCAGCAGCAGGGGGTGCGCGCCCTGTCGTCCCAGATGGTACGCCGTCGCGAGGCCCAGTATCCCCCCACCGACGATGACGATCCCGGCGGTGTGCGGCAATGGTGCCTCGGGAATCGCTCCCGCCACGCCCCACCATGGGTCGGTCATTGAGCAGCCCGCGCATGCAGCATGAGATTATCCGCGGCCACTAGAATCGCTGCAGGTCCTTTCCAATCACCACCCGGCCGGTGAATCCCCCCGCCTTCACTCCGGCCAGCAGCTCCGCGTCGGTGCCGCCCATCCGGACAATATGGTAGAGCACCAGCAGCTTCGGCCCGGCCCGGGCCGCGATCGCGCCAAGCTCCCGGTCGGAGGTGTGAAACGACCGCATGTAGCCCAGCCAGCTGTCGCCCCCCGGCCGCGGCTCCGGCCGGAGCCGGACGACGGGATACACCTCGTGAATCAGGATGTCGGCGCCGCGTGCCGCACGCTCAAGTGCGGGGCTCGGCCTGGTGTCGCCCGAAATCACGATGGTCTTTCCCGGCGCCTCGATGCGGTAGCCAAAGGCGTACTTCCAGTCGCCGTGCGGCACTGGAATGGCGGTGATGCGAACACCGGCCGAGTCATAGACGATTCCGCCTTCCGCCTCCTCCACCGCCACCCGGTAGCCGCCGGGCGTGCCATGCTCCAGCCCCTCGGTGCGGATCCTGATGTCCTCACTCCATGCCGCCAGGAGATGATCGGTCATCGCCTTCGTGCCCGGTGGCCCGATGATCCGGAGTGGCAGCCGTCGACCCATCACCCAACTGGTGAAGGTCAGATCCGGCAGGCCGAGGGTGTGATCGCTGTGGAGGTGGGTGAGGAAGACGGCGGTGACGGGGCCGTCGCGGACCGGAAGGCCGGCGGCCGTCATCTGGCGCTCGACACCGGGCCCGGCGTCGAAAAGAAAAATGCGCTGGCCGACGGTGACCGCCGTGGCGGGGCCCTGCGCCTGTGGATCAGGAAACGGGGTACCAGTGCCGAGCAGGATGACGGTGGTACTTTCGGTGGATTGGGCGATAGGGCGATTGGGCGATTGGGGCCGGCCTCCCGCCACCGCCTCCGCCACCCAGGCGGCATGTTCGAACGCTTCGCCGACTTCCGCG
>JANOFA010000536.1:0-1081 GCA_031413355.1 Gemmatimonadota bacterium
GAAACCGGGTCCGGCCTGCCGGTGAAGTACCCGATATCCGGCATCCGGTCTTCCTTGTTCACGATCAGGTTCTCCACCACGTTCAGCCCCTCGGCGCGCGCCTGGGCCGCGAGGGTCTGCGGGGTGGCGAGATAGTGACCGCCATAGTTCATGTGCACATGGAGATCGCCCGAGGTCCAGCCGGAATCCGCCAGCGACATCATCCGGCTGAGCCGGATCGTCTGACTCACCGTGCCGCCACCCGGCACCTTCACCTCGGCGCGAGCCACCCGGTACTCCATCCCGTGGGTCACGTCGATGTGGGCGACACCGGCCGGAACCGTCAGCGTGCTGGTCCCGGTGGTATGGAAGTAGCCGACTTCAAAGCGCCGCTCTCTCCGGTCAAAACCGTCGTCGGCCTGCAGCCAGACATCATCCGGTGCGGCAGTGCGCCCGTCGGCGAGCGTGACGGAGATGCGCGCAGGAATCGGCTTCCCCGTCGCGGCATCCACTACACGGATCGTGAGCCGCCCCATGGGGGCGCGGTAGATCCGCTTCCGGATTGCGACGGTGGTCCGCTCGCCACCCGGCACCGTGACGATGACCAGACTGGTGTTCCCGCCCTCGTTGCTGATCGCTGCCACGCGGCGGCTGTCTGGCGACCAGCGCGCGCGGACCATGTCGAAGTCGCCATAGGTAAGCTGCAGCGGATCGCCGCCATCGGCGGTAGTGAGCCACAGCTGATTGCGCTGGCGGCCAAGGTAGCTGCTGTAGAGCAATCGCTTGCCGTCGAGCGACCAGTCCGGCCGCGCCCGCCAGGTGGTCTCCTCATCGTGCACCGGCTGCATCGGTGAGCCGGGTGTCGCGGCCATCCGCCAGAAACCTCCCCCGCCCCAGATCTTGCCGCGATTGGAAACGAGGATGAGTTCCTTCCCATCCGGCGACCAGGTCGGCGAGATGTAGTGGTCGTACGTGCTGTAGTAGTAGCGCGGCAGGCCGGAGTGATGATCCTCGGTGATCCGGACGGCCATGCCGAGACTGTCTCCCAGCACCGGGGCGACGAACAGATGGAAGCGACCGGCGAAACTCGTAGAGACGAACG
>JANOFA010000537.1:0-3093 GCA_031413355.1 Gemmatimonadota bacterium
CCAACGGCGCGGTTCGGCCTCGCCTCTTTCACCGATCCAGCGCCCACGTCCATCCACTGATCATCATGCGCCTTAGCTCCCTCACCCTTGGTCAACGCGTGACCGTGGGATTCAAACTGCTCATTCTGGTCTCCGCTGGGCTCGGGGGTCTTGCCATCCATCGCATGAACCAGGCGGCCAGCCAAGCGGATGTCTTGGCCCATGACGTCGTCCCGCAACTGGCCATCACCTCCAAACTGAGCCAAGCCTCCGCCGCCGCCCAGATTGCTGTCCGAGCTTACGGATTGACGGGCGAAGCGGACGAATTGGAGAAAGCCAACCGCGAGTTCGCCAAAATCGAGGGGGTGCTCAGCGACGCCAGAAAACAAGCGGACGTGTTCACCCCGTTTTCGGCACTCCGAGAGACCGTCAAGAAGGCCGACGATGCGCTCAGAAACTACAAGGTCAGCTTGGAAGCAGCCCGAAACCATCTGAACGAGTTCGCCCGCCTGGGTAAGTCGCTCGATGAACAAGGAAACATCCTCCATCGCGAATTCAGAGCTTACCTCGAAAGTCAGGACCAACAACGCGGGGAAGAGATCCGTGCCGGGCTGCCGCAGCCATCCGCGGAGAGTTTGAAGAAGACGAAGCCGGCGGTCGCGCTCCTCGAATGGAGCACCCAGATTCGACTTGCCACCCAGCGGGCACAGGCCCTCAAGACCGTTGCACCGATCGAGTCGGTTCTGCCGGCTTTCGGGCAGATCGATACGACCGTGGACGCACTGCTCAGGGAAGCGCAGCAAGAGACAAATTTGCAGCAGCTTCAGACCGCCAAAAAAGCCGCCGCCGAAGGGGCGGAGTTGATGGCCAAGGTGCTGCCGAAGCTCGACGGGGCGTTCGTGCAGGCGGTCAGTGAAGTGGCGGCAGTGAACATGATGTACGGTTGCGGCGGGGCCGGTCTGCCCTGCATGACCTTCACCTCGAGCCCCGGATTCAGCCTGATGCTGGAGGGGGTGAGTTACATGATCGGCGCGGAGGTTCCCGGCGTCTTCGTGAATATCATGAGGGGCGGACCTGGCCTCGGGAACATCGGGCCGGAGCAGGCGGACATCAAACTGGCTTGTCGCGGCCTGGGCCATGGGAATACCCAGGCCATCGTGCTGGCGCCGGCAACCCCGCAGGAGATGCTCGATCTCACCCGCCTCGCCTTTGCACTGAGCTTCAAGTATCGCAACCCCGTCGTACTTCTCGGCGACGGTTACCTCGGCCAGATGACCGGCGTGGTACGGCTTCCCCGGACCATGACGCAGCCGGGCCTTCCCGCCTGGGCGGTCTCTGGCGACCGGGAACATCGGGGCAACCTGATCTGCTCGATTCACCTCTCCGAACTCGAGCTTGAAGCCCACAACATCCATCTCAATCAGAAATACGCCGCGATGACCGCCGCCGAACAGCGGGCCGATCTCTACCGGTGTGATGATGCCGAGATCCTGCTGCTGGCATGCAACACGCCCGCCCGCATGGCCAAGGGTGCGATGGAAGATCTTCGCGACCAAGGCGTCAAGGCGGGCCTCTTCCGCCCCGTGACGTTGTGGCCCTTCCCGATCCAGGCGCTCATGCCCCTCATGCCCAGAGTCAAGCGCATCGTCGTGGTGGAGGCCAGTCCCGGTCAGTTGGAGGACGAGCTACGACTGGCGCTGAGTCACGCCGGGATCTCCGTGCCCCCCCTTACGTCCGTCCAGCGGTACGGCGGGATCCTCCCGCAGCAATCGGAGATCGTCGAAGGCGTGCTCAGCGGAGGTGCCCGATGAGCGTGTTCTACGATCGTTTCGAACGCCATGCCCACGGCGAGGGGCTGAAGGGCCACTCCACCCACTACTGCCCCGGCTGCGGCCACGGGCTGGTGCATCGCGATCTGGCCGAAGCGATCGAAGCGCTCGGAATCCAGAACCGGACGATTCTCGTGAGCCCAGTGGGTTGCTCGGTCTTCGCGTACTACTACTTCGACGTGGGCAATACCCAGGCTGCCCACGGCCGCGCGCCCGCGGTGGCCATCGGCCACAAGCTGGCCAACCCCGACAGCATCGTCATCTGCTACCAGGGCGACGGGGACCTGGCCTCCATCGGTCTGGCGGAGACCATCTCGACCGCGCAAATGGGCCTGCCGATCACCGTCATCTTCATCAACAACGCCATCTACGGCATGACCGGCGGCCAGTTGGCGCCGACCTCCGTCATGGGCCAGAAGACGAGCACGAGCCCTGAGGGCAGAAACCGGGCGATGGGACAGCCCCTGCGGGTGGCCGAGCTGATCGCTCAGCTGGATGGGCCGGTGTACGTGGAGCGCGTCGCGCTGTTCAGTCCCCAGCAGCGGGTCAGAGCCCGCAAGGCCGTCGAAAAGGCCATTCGCCTCCAGCAGGAAGGCCGCGGCTACGCCTTCATCGAAGTACTGGCCGAATGTCCAACCCATCTCAAGCTGACGCCGGAAGAGGCCGAGGAATGGGTCAAGGAGCAGATGGAGCCCATTTACCCGCTGGGCGTCAAGAAGGACCTGACCGTGGCACCGTGGTGGGATCGGAAGGCACCCAGCTTCGAGCCTGAAAAGGTCCTCGGCATGATGGGCGCTGATCAGGACACAGTGCCCCGGCACGCGAAGGGTTTCCCCACCCATCTGGGTGGCCGTGATATCAGCTTCAAGCTCGCCGGTTCCGGTGGCGACGGCGCGCAGACCGCGGCCCTGCTCCTGGCGCGGGCAGCCATCGACGAAGGCTTCGACGCCACCCTCATCCCCAGCTACGGACCCGAAAGCCGCGGCGGGACATCCTATGCGGATGTCCATCTCGCCGAAACCGAGGTGCTCAATCCCGCCGCGCCGAACCCCCACGTGCTTGTGGCCTTCAATACACCGAGCCTGGTGAAATTCGCGCCCAGCGTGCGGGAAGGCGGCCTTATCCTCTACGATTCCACCATCATCGAGGACCTGCCGCCGATGCCTCCAGGGCGCCGAGTGATCGGTGCGCCGTTCACCGCCCTCGCCACGAATTTGCAGCGACCCATGGTGAAGAACATCGTCGCTCTGGGTGCGCTGCAGGCCGCCACGGGGGTGTTCCCGTC
>JANOFA010000538.1:0-2485 GCA_031413355.1 Gemmatimonadota bacterium
GCCGTCACTTCCAGTTCCGCCTTGAGCGCGCGGCGGTTGAGCGACTCGATGTCGGAGAGCTCGTGCTCGTAGCGCAACTCGCCGGTGTCGATCTTGCCGGCCGCGAGGGCGTAGAACATGAACGCATCATCGGAGTCAGGCGAATGGGCGACGTGAATGGTACGGGTCATGAATTGATCGACGGGTGATAGTCGGAGTGCATCTCTACTGGGCGAACTGGGTGCGAAGCTCGTCGAGCATGGAGCGGTGTTCGGTGTACTCCGGCCGGTTCAGCCTGATCTGGGCGTCGAAGTGGGCCAGAAAGGATTTCTTCGCCGTGGCAAAGCCCTTCGAGTCTCCACCGACCTCCGCCGCCTCGGCGCGGAGCAGAATGCCCAGGAGGTTGTCTGGGGCCTCGCGACCGATGGTGTCGGCCAGGGCCCGTGCGGCAGCGACCTCGCCGAGTCGGAGATGAATGGCACCGGCGTGATAGCGGACGTCCACGTCGATGCTGTCCAGCATGCCGTAGGCGGCGAGCGCCATCGGAGAGAAACGGGTGACGGTGCTCGTGTCGCCCGTTTCCGCCGCACTCATGACGCGATCATGCAGCCGGAAGAATCGTTCCCGTGGCGTCATCTGACTGATGTCGGGCGGCTGGCCCGCCGCCGGCGCGGTGGCGCTGGAGGTCCCCGCGTTGGCCATGTCGGGCCCGGACGCCGCGGCGTCCTTGGTGTCGACATAGTAGACGATCACACTGAGCAGCAGGGCGACCAGGGTCCAGGCAAAGATCCACGCCCGTCGCTCCCGTCCGCGATTGGTCACGAGGGCCCGGCCACAGCGGTGACAGTAGCGGGCGTCGGGCGAGAGTGCGGCCTGGCAGGCGGGACAGTTGGGTGTGGTCATGAGGCGGGGGAATCTAATCGGGACGGACGGACGGACGGACGGGCGGTCGGGCGGTCGGTCGGGCGGTCGGGCGATTGGGCGATTGGGTGATTGGGCGATTGGGCGATTGGGTTAGCTTACCGCCTACCGCCTACCGCCTACCGCCCATCGCCCATCGCCTGCTGTTACCGCTTGTCCCCCCTGCCCGCCCACATTACCGTGCAGGCAACCCGGAGGAATGATGGCCCAGCCGCAACAGCCGCCGCCGGTCCCACTGCCAGAAGCGCCCGCGGCCCGGCATCTCGGCGACCTCGCCCGCAGCCAGACCCGCTGGAGCGTCTACCTCGAGACTCGCACCGTCGGGGCGCTGGCCCAGGGCCGGCTGCATTTCGTCGAGGGCACCCGCCACAAGAGCAGCGGGTGGATTTTTCGGGAGTGGACCGAGCGGGACATCACCGATCGGTTCAGCGAATTCAGTCCGATCGAGTTGTGGAAGATTCTGGATAGCCTCGCGTGAGGTGACGCGGGCGCGGGGCGCGGGGGAGTAGGCGATGGTGCGCAGATTCGGGTGGGTGCCGATCTCGACGCTCCTCCCAGTCTGCCGGTTTCGCTGAACCCCCGCCCCGCGCCCCGCGCCTACTCCCCATCGCCTGCCCCTCCATGACCCCTCCTCGCCCGCCGGTCTCCGCTTTTCCCCGCTCCCTCACCGGGGCGACGCGCGGTGCGGTGCGCCAGCTGGCCGACGAATTCCAGGTCGACTTCATCCGGCTGCAGTTCACCGACATCCTCGGCATCAACAAGAATGTCGAGGTGCCGCGCAGCCAGTTCGCCAAGGCGCTGGACGGGGAGATCATGTTCGACGGCTCCTCGATCGAGGGCTTCGCCCGGATCGAGGAGAGCGACATGCTGCTGGTGCCCGACCTGGACACCTTCCGGGTCCTGCCGATGGACGATGAAGCGGGCCGGGTCGCCCGGATCCTGTGCGACATCCACACCCCCGATCATCAGCCGTTCGCCGGCTGCCCGCGGCTTGCGCTCAAGCGCCAGATCGTGGCGGCGAAGGACATGGGCTACACGATGATGGCGGGGTGTGAGGTCGAGTTCTTCCTGTTCGAGAAGGATGCGCAGGGGAATCCCAGCCTCACGACCCACGACGCCGGCAGCTATTTCGACCTGACCCCGGTGGACAAAGGGGAAGCGCTGCGCCGCCTGATCGTGCAGGACCTGGAGCTGATGGGCTTTGAGGTGGAGGCGGCGCACCACGAGGTGGCTCCGGGGCAGCACGAGGTCGACTTCCGCTACGCCGATGCGCTTACCACGGCCGACAACATCGCCACCTTCAAGTTCGTGGTGCGCAGTCTGGCTCACCGGCACGGCTTCGTGGCGTCGTTCATGCCCAAGCCGATCATGGGCCAGGCCGGCAGCGGGATGCATACCCACCAGAGCCTGTTCCGCGGCGGGGAGAATTCCTTCTTCGACCCGGCGACGGAACAGCAACTCTCCCAGGTCGCGCTGTCCTACGTCGAGGGATTGCTGCAGCACGCCCGCGGCTTCTGCGCCCTCACCAACCCGCTGATCAACAGCTACAAGCGCCTGGTGCCGGGCTACGAGGCGCCGGTGAATG
>JANOFA010000539.1:0-1698 GCA_031413355.1 Gemmatimonadota bacterium
GGAACGACGATCCAGCGATGCCCCAGCGCCTTTGCGTCGGCCACGACGCTGGCGAACTTCTGCTCGAGGTCGTCGAGGCCGATGTGACCCGAAGGCGCCTGGAGCTTGAGCCGGTCGAGCAGGGCCCGGACTTCCCCTGCCGGACGATCATGCAGCCCGGCAAATTCGACCTCGTGGTAGCCGATCGTCGCCAGCGCGGTGAGGGTTCCCTCGAAATCCTGCTTGAGGGCGTCACGGACGGCGTAGAGCTGGATGCCGAGGGCGGCGGAACGGGAGAGCGGGAAGGAGGGAACGGGCAATCCCATGGCCGACCTGAGTGAGGGTGTCGTTGCGCTCGCGCCCCGCGCCACTCCGAGTGCGCCCACAGCTGCAAGGAAAGAACGCCTGTTCATTCTCAATCCTGTCTCAGATATTCCGCCCGTCCGCCCGTCCGCCCGTCCGCCCGTCCGCCCGTCCGCCTCATAGTTCCTTCCGCTTCATCGCCTCGACCGCATGCGCCACCGCCCGCGCCGTCAGCGCCATGTAGGTAAGCGAAGGATTCTGGTTGGCCGACGACGCCATGCATGCACCGTCGGTGACGAACACATTCGGCGTGTCCCACACCTGGTTCCAGCCGTTCAGCACCGAGGTGTTCTGGTCTCGTCCCATGCGTGCGGTTCCCATCTCGTGGATCACGAGGCCAGGCAGCGCTTCATTGTCGTAGGGCTGAATGCCGACGGCGCCCGAGGCCTCGAGCATTTCGGCGGCCGTGACCTGCATGTCCTTGCGCTGGGCCCGTTCGTTGTCGCCGTAGGTGCAGCTGATGCGGAGCGCCGGAATGCCCCACCGGTCGGTCAGCGACGGGTCCAGCTCCACCCGGTTCTCGTGGCGCGGCAGGCATTCGCCAAAGCCGTAGAAGCTGAGGCCCCAGGGCCCGCGCTCATGCAGCAGCGCGTCCTTGAAGCCAGCGCCGAATCCGGGCATGGACCGGCCCCACCCGCCGCGGCCGGCCCCACCCTGGAAGGCGTAGCCACGGACAAAGTCAGGATGCGCATCCTTCACATTGCGATAGCGGGGGATGTAGATGCCGTTGGGCCGGTCGCCAAAGGTGACGTGCTCCTCGAAGCCGGGCATCGTGGCGCGTGCACCAGCGCCCATGTGATGGTCCATCAGGTTGTGGCCCAGCTCGCCGCTGGTCTGCCCGATGCCGGAGAGGAGCAGCAGCCGGGCGGATTCGAGGGCGGAGGCGCAGACAAAAACCAGACGGGCGCGGAACTCCCGCACCTCGAGCGACTGCGCGTCGATCACCCGGACGCCGCTGGCCCGGCCAGTGACAGGATCCCGCAGCACGGCGGAGACGACGCTGTAGGGCCGGAGGGTGAGGCGACCGGTCGCGCGCGCGGCAGGCAGTGTGGCGCTGAGGCTGGAGAAGTAACTGCCGGTGATGCAGCCGCGCTCGCACGGACCACAGTAGTGGCAGGCCTTTCGACCCCGATGATCCCGGGTGAGGATCGCCGCCCGGCCGATGGTCAGTACTCGTTCGCCGCCAAATGAGGCATGCAGCCGCTCACGTGCCGCCGCCTCGACGCAGTTGAGCGCCATCGGTGGCTGGAAGATGCTGTCCGGCAGCTGCGCCAGACCTTCGGCCTGGCCCGACACGCCGATGAAGCGCTCGACGTAATCGTACCACGGCTCGAGATCGCGATAGCGGATCGGCCA
>JANOFA010000540.1:0-7143 GCA_031413355.1 Gemmatimonadota bacterium
CAGTGGTGCCGCCGCCAAGGCGGATGTGCTGGTCGGTCAGGTGCAGCAGCTCACCATCGGCCTGCAGCAGGTCACGGATCTGGGCGGCCGGGTCGGGGCGAGCCTCGTGGACCTGGAACGCATGGAGGAGGTGCTGGTCGGATTGACCGAACGCACCTGCCGGCTGGAAGAGTCGCGTCCCCTCCTGACCGAGACGGTCCGGGACCTTGGCAGCCTGAGCGCCACGCGGGAGGCGATCCGCGAGTCGCTGGAGCAGCTGCGGGTGGCGCGGCAGGAGCTTTCGACGGCGCACGGCACCGTCGAGACCGCTCGCACCTGGCTCGGCGAAACCGAGCGCAGTGTGGCCGGGCTCAGGAGCGACGTGGCCACGCTCGACCGGATGCGGACGACGCTGGATGCGGTGCGCCAGGAAGTGGACCAGATCAATTCCTCGATGAGCGTGGTCGAGAGCAGGCGCAGCATGGTCGAGGAGGTGCAGCGCCGCCTGTCCGACGCGGCGACGCTCGGTGCCTCCATCGAATCCCGGGCGACGGGGCTGCAGCAGCGGCTCGAGGCGGCGGAAGATCACATTGGCACGCTGGTGCCGCGGCTAGACGAGGTCGGGCGTGCGGGGGGGCAGCTGATGCAGCTCGGCGCCGACCTGCGGGAGCTGGAAGGGCGGGTGGGCCAGGTACAGGGCTCCCTGTCGGGTATGGAGGAACGGGTCCAGGGATTCGAGGAGCTGACCGGAAAGATGCGCGGGCTCTCGCGCGAGATCGATCAGCGCCAGAACGCGCTGCAGCGGGCGACGGAGCACCTAGAACGGGCCACGACGCTCCGGGAAGAGGCGGCCGCCGCGGCGGCGCTGCTGGCCGATCAGGCGCGCGCGATGGACGCCACGCTGTTGCGTTCCAGCGACCGCATGGCATCCCTCGATGACCTTGCCACCCAGCTCGATGGCCGCGCAGCCGCGCTCGGCTCCGTGCTGGATCGGGTGACCGGATTCGAGGCAAAGCTCGCCGAGTGGCGTGGGGTAGAGCAGCAGCTGGCGCTGGCGCTGGATCAGGCATCCGGCAGGCAGGTGGCGATGACCGCTCTGCAGGGCGAAATCCGGTCGCTTCATCAGGTGGCAGAGCGGGCGCAGGATGATGCGCGAGCGGTGGTGGATGCCCAGCCGCAACTCGCCCGGGCACGCGTCGAGTTGGAGACTGTGCTGGTGAGGCTCCGGGAGACGGACGGGTTGACCAGGTCGCTCGAGGAGCGGCGCCGGCAGGTCGATCGAGTCGAGGAGCGGCTGAGCCAGGCCTCCGTGCTGGAAGCCGATGTCCGTGCCTCCCTCGAGACGCTACTGGCCCAGAAGGCGCAGGTCGATCATTTCCTCGAAAAGGCGATGTCGCTCGGGCTCGAGGCGCGCCAGGCCGAAGGGGTGCTGGTGGCGCTGCGGGATGAGCGTCGAGTCTCAGATCGGGTCCGTGGGGCTCTGGCCGCGTTGCACGGGAGGACTGAGGAGGAGTAGGCCAGGGAAGGCCGGTCTGCGTGGCTCCTGACACTCAAATGACGCTGGGTCCCTAGTCTGGGGATGGTCCTATCCGCGTGGACCGCCTCCTTTCGACCGGTGGGTGCCGCGTGGCGCCAAAACGAACTGAGCCAGCGCCGTCCTTTGACCTTGACCGGTTGGCACACGCGGCGAAGCAGTTGATCGCAGGCGTGTCCATCGAGGAGGTGGCCGCCGAGACTGGCCTTTCGCCCAAGGAACTCCTGAACCTCCGGGAGCAACTCCTTCGGGTGGGTGTCGCCCGCTCGGCGGCGGATCCTGCCCGGCTGGAGCGGGCGCCAGCGCTGCTCGCCTGGATTCGCCGGGTGCTGGGGTATCCAACCTGAGTCCCGCAGGGCGGAGCGGAGCTCCGCCCCTACCCGGCATCGTGCTATTCTCTGCCACCTGCCACCTGCCACCTTCACAACCTCGCCGCCCCGAACGTATCACACCGATTCGGATCGCCACTCTTCATCCCCTCGTTGAACCAGCGAGACCGCTGTTCCGCCGTGCCGTGGGTGAAGCCTTCCGGGTTCACCTGGCCGGTAGCCATCTTCTGCAGCCGATCGTCGCCCACCGCCGCCGCAGCTCGTAGCCCCTCCTCGACGTCGCCGGTCTCGAGCACGCCGTTCTGCCCCATCTCGTGGCCCCACACCCCGGCAAGGCAGTCGGCCTGGAGCTCGAGGCGCACGGAGAGCTCATTGGCCTGCCCGGGATTGCGCTGCTGCGCCTCGCGCATCTGCCGCTCGATGCCCAGCAGGTTCTGGATATGATGCCCGATCTCGTGGGCCAGCACGTAGGCCTGCGCGAAGTCGCCCGGGGCGCCGAAGCGCCGCTGCAGTTCATCGTAGAAGCCGAGATCGATGTAGACCTTTTCATCGCCCGGGCAGTAGAAGGGGCCGGTTGCCGACTCCGCGGCGCCGCACGCGGATTGGATCGCGTCGCGGAAGAGCACCAGTTTGGCATCGCGATACTTGGCGCCGAGCACCTGCTGCCACGTGGCCTGGGTGGTATCGAAGACAAATCTCGCCAGGTCGGCGAGCGAGTCCTCGCGGGCCTGTGCGGCGGGCGAGAGCGGCTCGCCAGCCGGAGCGCCGGCCGCGACTCCCCCACCGTCGCCCACGAGCTGGAAGAAGTCTCGCTTGAAGACGACGCTCAACACCAGCAGCAGCAGCATGCCGCCAATCCCGAGCCTGGCTCCCCCGCCACCGAGGCGCGGTCCGCCTGTCTGACCCCGCATGTCCTCGACGTTGCCTTTATCCCGCCCACGGGTCCAGCGCATGATGCCTCCAGCTGTGTCGATTCACGGTTACCTGACCCTCCGCTCGACAATATCCCCTCTCCTCGCGGTTGCGGCTAGACCGTGACAAATGCCGCTGGCCGAGCGGGGGGTGGCAGGGGATATTGGGGAAGCCGTCAGCCGTCAGCCCATCGGTCCGCCTTGCCACGCCGAGCCTCAGGATGAACCTGCGCCTGTTCCCGATCCTCCGCCTCGCGGGGAGCCTGCTCATCGCCGGGTCGGTCGCCGCCTGCGGGGGGAGTGATCCCAACGGGGCGCCGGCCGCACTGACGCTGGTTTCCGGCGATGGGCAGGTCGGTGGAGCCGGCGAGCCGCTCGCGCTGCCGCTGGTGGTCCGGGTGACGGACCGTGCCGGCGATCCCGTCTCCGGTGTCGCGGTCAGCTTCACGCTCATCGGCGGGACCGGCAGTCTCAGCGACGCGTCAGTCACGACCGGCACCACCGGCAATGCGAGCGTCAGCTGGACGTTGGGCACGCTCACGGGGGAGGCCAGCGCGGTGCGGGTGCGGGCGGCAGCGCTTCCACGGGATTCGGTCGGGTTCGGCGCCACGGTGGTGGCCGGGCTGGCCAGCCAGATCGTCACGCTGCAGGGCGATCTCCAGACCGCGGAGGTGGGGCAGCCCGCTCCACTGCCCATCATCCTCGAATTCCGCGACGCGTTCAACAACCTGGTCATCGGTCGGGCCGTCTCGTGGACCGTGGAGTTGGGCCGCGGACAGGTGGCCCCATCAAGCTCCCTGACCGATGCCACTGGCCGTGTCACCGTCAGCTGGACTCTCGGCCACAGCTATGGCGCCGGTTCGCAGCGGCTCCGGGCCCAGCTGGACGCCGCCCAGACGCTGCTCGTCGCCGGCACAGCGCTCTCGGCGGGAACGATGCGCATTGTCCGGGGCGACGGCCAGCTCGGCCTGCCTGACACCGGTGTCAGCGGGCCGCTCGAGGTGGAAGTACTCGCCGCCGACGGCATCGGTGTCGAGAATGCACCGATCGCGTGGCAGGCGCTGAACGGGAGCGCATTCTCGAACGTTGGCAGCACCGACGCTGCAGGCAGCGCGGTTGCCACCTGGGTCCTCGGCAGCGCGCCGGGTGTCCAGACCGCCGAGGTGACGAGCGCGGTTCTCACTCCTCCGCTGCTCCAATTTTCCGCGACGGCAGTCGTGCCGGCCGGCGGGACGATCGTCGGCAATATCCTGGCGCCCCTGGCGGCGGCGCGTGGCACCGGCGGTCCGGTGCAGCGAGTCGGCCACGTCCCGGCGAGCTTGGTCGCGCCCGATGGGGCGGGAGGCGCGGGAGGTGTGGCGCACGGTCGGTCCAGCCCATTGGGAGCGACTGTGCCGGGTGAGCTGCTCGTTTCGTTCAGGCCGATGGTCCTCGGAGCGCTGGCCCGCAGTTCGCCCGCGCGGCTCACCGTTGCACGGTCGCAGGCAGACCTCATCCGCTCCCGCCTGGCTTCACACCTCGTGACGGGGCAGGTGGTGCTCGAGGGCGTCTCGCCTGTGATCCGTACCGCACGCATCCGGGTGTCCGATTCCAGCCGCACCGACAGCGTGATGCGGGCGCTGGCGCAGGATCCCACCGTCATCCGCGTCCAGCGCTCGCCGAAGCTCTATCTCGATGACGCCGGAATGCCACGGCCGGCCGCCCGGGCGCCAACGCTGCCCAACGATCCGAACTACGCCAATCAATCATGGCACTACAGCATGGTTGATTTGCCGAGTGCATGGTCCACCACGACAGGATCGGCCAACGTGATCGTCGCGGTGCTGGACAACGGTACGCGGTTCGATCATCCCGCCCTCGGTGTCGCGGGCGGCACGTATCTCGGCGGCGGCGGAAACCTCCGCAACGATGGATACGATTTCGTATCGACCTACGCCGTCCCGCTCTGTGGCGGCGGTACGGTGGACAATGCCGGTGACACCGGTGACGGCACCGGTGACGGCTACGATCCCGATCCCTCGATCCCCGATGATCGGCTGGCCGGCGGCGGCTGCCTCGGTGCGCGAGATTCGCTGGGCGGGCACGGGCTTCACGTGGCGGGCACCATCGGTGCCCGGGGCAACGACGGGTCCTCGGTGGTCGGCGTCAACTGGAGTGTCAGTATCCGGCCGGTGCGGGTGATCGGCCTCGAAAGCGGATCCTATTACGACATTGCGCAGGGGATTCTCTACGCCGCCGGTCTCCCAGCAGACGACGGCCGGGGTGGGGTGCTCGCCCCGCCGGCGCAGCCGGCGCGTATCCTCAACCTCAGCCTCGGCGGCACCTGCCTCGCCGGCCCCGATCCGGCGCCCGGTTTCGATCCGATGCATGACGCAGTCGTCGCGGTGACCAATCCGGCGGGGCCCGGCGGTGGGGCACTGGTTGTGGTCTCGGCCGGCAACAGCCGGAGCAACGCGCCACCCTGCCCGGCGGGGTATCCGGAGGTCATGGCTGTCGCGGCTGTCGGGCCTGCCGGCACGCGGGCCGACTACTCCAATTACGGGGCATGGATTTCCCTCGCTGCACCAGGGGGCGAGACCGCCGCACCAGATGCGACCTACTGGGTCTTTTCCTCCGTCTGCAACTTTGCCGTCTATCCGGCGCCCTGCGTGCCGCGCCAGGCACGGCTGCCCGGCACCTCAATGGCGGCGCCACATGTTTCCGGGATCGCCGCGCTCCTGCTGGCGCAGAATCCTGGACTCACCGCAGCACAGCTCCGCAGCCGCCTGGAATCGTTTGCCACGCCGACAGACCCCTCGCAACAGATCGGCGCCGGCATCGTGAACGCCCGGAATGCGCTCACCCAGACGCCCGGTCCGACTCGTCAGCTCTATGCCCGTGCCATTGATGCCTCAAGCGGTGCAATCATCGCGACGGTGCCTGCGACGAGTAGTGGGGCCTACACCATCAGTGGCCTGCCGACAGGGAGCTACTACGTGGCAGCGGGCGAGGATGAATCGGGTGACGGCGTCATCGGCGTTCCCGACCGGCGGTATTCTGTGTTCGGCGGCGCCGCCGCACCAGCCGCGGTGAGCGTCACCGTGAGCCTTGGCGCATTCGCGTCGGTCACGCTGGCCGACCCGGTGGAGTCCGAGCCCAACGATCTGGCCGCGGCGGCCACGCCGCTCTTCCTGGGCGGCTCGGTGCGGGGCACGCTGTCCGGCAGCGACCAAGTCGACTGGTATCGGGTGCTGATTCCCGCTGGCGGAGTGTACAGCTTCGAGACCGCTGGCTGGTTCGGTGATCGCTGTTCGTTTGCGCTCGACCTCAACACGACGCTCGATCTGCTCGACAGTGGCCAGGGCAGCGTCGCCACGTCGGTGGATGTCGACGCGGTGAGCAACGACTTCTGTTCCCGCATCACGATGACGCTCGCCGCGGGCAGCTATTATCTCCGCGTCAGCCGGGGGGATTTTTTCGGCTTCGGCCCGCATAGCGGGCGGTATGCGCTCTGGGCGCGGAGCGGGCCGTAACGGAGCGCCGCGGAACAACCGCCGGCGTTTTCTCGCGCCGCTGGGCGGCGATCGGATGACGGCGGCGTGCCCGGTCCGGGCCAGCTTGGCGCATGCCGAGCTATTGCATTCCCCCCGCCGCCGAGCGTAGCGTATGGCCATGCCGCTTCCCCTCTCCCAGGCCGGCCCGTACTACACCGTCGATATTCTCGACGAATTGCCCGAGGACGGCAACCGCTACGAGGTGGTCTACGGGGAGCTGCTGGTGACTCCCTCCCCGGTGTGGTGGCACCAGGAACTGGTCAGCCGGCTCCATCTGACGCTCGGCCACTACCTCGAGCAGAATCCCCGGGGCAAGCTCGTTGCGTCACCGGCGGATGTTCGCTGGGGCCGCGATACCGGGGTCCAGCCCGACCTCTTCGTGGTGCCCATCGAGGTTGCCCGGACTCTGGACTGGCGGCAGATCCGCGATCTCTGGCTGGTCATTGAAGTACTGAGCCCCTCGACTCAGCGGGCGGACCGTTTCACCAAGCGGCGGCGCTACCAGGAGGCCCGAGTCCCGGTCTACTGGATCATCGACCCGCAGGCGCAGGCGGTGGAGATCTGGACCCCGAACGCCACCTTCCCCCAGGTGGAGCGGGAGCGGATTTCCTGGAGGCCGGACTGGGCGGCGGAGCCGCTGGAAATCGAGCTGGCGGAGTTGTTCCGGCCGGTCTGACCGCCCGGGAGCCCGCGACGCTGGCCCCCTGCGCACGATTCCCTCAGCGCTTCACCTTGACCCGATCCCCAACGCCCTTTACCTTTGCCGTCTTCCCCGAACCCGGGGATTTGAACGCGTACTACACTGTGGGGCTATGCCGACCATCAATCAGCTCGTCCGGCACGGACGTACCGCGCCG
>JANOFA010000541.1:0-2809 GCA_031413355.1 Gemmatimonadota bacterium
CGCGCCAGCTGAGTGTCGATCGTCGTCAGCTGGCTCCGGAGCTGTCGGATTTGTTCGGCAAGGGATTCGTCGATCACAGCGTCTTCCGCACCCGGTCGAATCCTGCCTTGATTTCATCGGCCAGCTTCTTCGCCACTTCGCCGACATCCTCCATCGCGTCCTTCGCCTCGGTGGTGGCGGCGTCGGCCTTGATTTTGAGCTGCTGGATCTTGTCATCCAGTTTCCCAACCTGATCGTGCGCGTCCTTCGTGCCCAGCTTGATCTGGAGCTTGAGTTCGTCGCGCTCGCGCTCCAGGTTCGACACCAGTTCCCGCCACTTCTCGTTCCAACCGCTCATGATTCCTCCTGGTCAGGGGATCGCCCAACTGGGCTGAAAAGTAGCCGGGCGCCCCTCAGGACGGTGAGGGCCGCAGGCCCCGCAGACTTCGGGTCGCGCTAAAGCGCCCGCCAAAGCGGGTGGCGCTGGCCTGCTGCAGCGCGGGCGCGTGCCGCCTACGATACCGCTCGTAGGCCTCCTGCGACACCGCCAGGTACTCCATCACGAAAGTGACCATGCCCCCCGCGGGAACCGGTTCGGACTCCCGCGCCATCTCGCACCGGACGAAGCAGCCGGTCGCCATGACCGCCGGCAGGTGCTCCGCCTCCATCCAACCAACCCACTCCGCCTCATCCGCGGCAGCGAGAGTGACTCGCACGCTGTACAGCACCGGTAGCGGCCCCTCCCGCGCCGTCCGGGCGCGAGACTCCAGCTCCCGCAGGACCGCCAGCGCACGCTTGGCATCCGCCGGCGCGACGAAGAGGTGATCGTGCCGCAGCGCCGCGACCGCGTTGCAGGCGATCCCTGCCCGGGCAAGTGCGCTGCCCACGGCGGCGAGGAATCCCACGGCCGCGAGGTCGGAATGTACGGTGAGGGTGATCCGGCGACCCAGCCACAGCGCGTTGAGCCCGGCCTGCTCCGCCGCCTCAGCCTCGACGATCAGGGTGGTGCCCTCGGCCTCGTGAAACACCATGAGAGGCTGGAGCCCTGCAGCGAGCCCGGCCGGCGGAGCGGCGCAGAAGGCCCAGCTCGACTCGTCCAGGACGGGAGCCATCGTCGCCAGCAGCCGTTCCAGCGTCTGCTCGCCCCGTGAGCCGGGTGTCACATCCCCGCTCACCCCGGGGTACGCTGCCCGATCAGGCGGCCTGCCAGGGCGCCGAACGCGCCGGCCACGCCCGCCGCCCCGGTCCCGACACCGATCGTGAACGCGGGGATGTCTCCCAGCACATACGACACGATCGTCCCGATCAAGCCCCCGACACCGCCGGCAAGCAGCCCGTGCTTCGCCGCCGTCCCCGCGCCCTGGCGCGCGCCGAGTGCGACAAGCACCCCGGCCACGCCACCAATGCCGGTACCCGCAATGGGGAAGAGCTGCGCGATCGCTGGCGAATAGTGACCCGCAATGACCATCGCAAGCTGGAGTCCGGTGCTCACGATTATCGGTCGGAGCAGTGAACTGCCGCTGGCGTCGGTTGTCATGCGGGTCTTCCTGGTGCGAACGAGTGAGCTGTCATCTACCGGACGTCGTACAGGTAACTGTTGAGCTGGGTGATCGTCATCTCCTGCTCGTCGAGCCGATACGCCAGCAGGTCGCCGATCGTGATCACCCCAGCAAGTGTGTCCCCGCTCAGCACCGGCAGATGCCGAATGCGCTGCTGCGTCATGAGCGCGGCGCACTCATCGATCTTGGTCTCCGCACGTGCGGTGACCAGGCGCCGCGACATGACCTCGCCCACCAGTGTGGTCGATGGATCCTTCTGCTCGGCGACCACGCGCACCATGAGATCGCGCTCAGTGAAGATGCCGCGCAGGCTGGCGCCTTCCATGACGACGACCGCGCCGATGCCGCGCTGGTTCATCAGTCGGGCGGCTTCGAGGACGGTGGTATCGGGAGCGGCGGTGACCACAAGAGTGCCCTTCCGGGCGAGGATATCGCGGACAGCGGGCATGGCGGCCTGCCTGTTGGGGACTCCGCGATCATACCGGCCGGGACGGCCACGCGCCAGACGGCAGCGCTGGCCTCCGGGGCCCGGATCGGGCGGAGGCTTGATCTACCCCGGCGGTTCAACGACGGTTGCGCCCCAACCGTCATACTCACCACCCGCCGCAGTCGCCAGCGCCGAGAGGCGGGCACGGAGAAGTCCCAGCTCGATCGCGTCGGGGCGCATCTGGCGCGTCGCGAGGCAGAGCCACTCACTGCCCTGCTCGACCAGCGACACCTGGGTCACGAACCCGTCGGCGCGGAGGCTGGTGGCAACGCCTTCAGCCGCGGCTGCAGTTGGGAGGTAGAGGAAGAATTCGAGGTCGTGCGGATGGCGCAGGTCGGAGCCGGCGCGGGCCAGCGCGGTCAGGATCGCGGCATCCGGTTCGGCGGCATCCCGCGCGGCGCGGCGGCGGCCGTTGAGCATCAGGCCGAGTCCCACCAGACCCAGGACCAGGAGGAAGGCAAGCGACATCCGTCAGGCGCCCGCGTTGGGACCCAGGCGCTCGGCGAGCGCCAGGAAGCCCTCGGCCACGCCGGCCCCGGTCCGCGCGCTCGTGGGGAGCACAATCCAGCCCAGGGCGTGGAAGGGTGCCAGCGCCTCGGATGTCAACCGCCATCGATCAACAAGGTCGTGCTTGTTGAGCAGCAGGACGAATGGGAGGTCCAGCATCCGGTCGTAGGTGCGCTGCTGCAGCTCGTGGGCGACGTGGAGGCCCTTCACTTTTGAAGTGCTGCCCTGGATGTCGATGCGCCAGCCGCTTTTCATCTCGGTGGGCCGTCTCGAGGCC
>JANOFA010000542.1:0-7042 GCA_031413355.1 Gemmatimonadota bacterium
GACGCCGCGCACGGCGGAAGCGATGGCTTCGACTTGCTCCTCGAGCATTCCGGCCGGCAAGGTCTGATCATGCCAGCGGATGCCCGTGTCGGTGTCGTAGATCACCAGGCCCAGCGCCTCCTTGCCGGCGGCATCGGCTTCGATCAACGCGAAGACGTCAGCCCGCAGGACCTTGCCGGCCTTGACGGCCGAGCTGGCGCATTCAAAAGACGAGAGTGTGAACTGAGGGCTCCGACGAAGATTTCTTCAGGACACAAGTCGTTGGTTCCTTTCGGTAGCTCATTTCGAATATCAACACTGTATTGGCTTCATCGTCCAGGCCCTGAAGGGTGAGCCACTCACCATCTACGGCGAGGGACAGCAGACCAGGTCGTTCTGCTACGCATCGGATCTCGTGGACGGGATCTACCGGCTCTTCATGAGTGATCACTGCGACCCGGTGAACATCGGGAATCCCAACGAATTCACCGTGCGGCAGCTGGCCGAGCTGGTGCTGAAGATCACCGGCTCGCGCTCGAAGATCGAGCAGCGCCCGCTGCCGACGGATGACCCCAAGGTGCGCCAGCCCGATATCACCAAGGCCCGCGCCCTGCTGGGATGGGAGGCAAAGGTCCCGCTCGAGGAAGGGCTGCAGCGGACCGCCGCCTACTTCCGCGATCATCTCTCCCGATGACCCGGGTCTTCGTCACCGGGGCCGCGGGGTTCATCGGCTCCCACCTGGTGGAGTGCCTGCTGGCCCGGGGCGACTCCGTCGTGGGGATCGACAATTTCGATCCGTTCTACCCGCGGCCAGTCAAGGAACGCAATCTGGCCGTGGCACGGGCCCATGCCGGGTTCCACTTCCACGAGCTCGACCTGCAGGACACCGCGGCGCTGGTCCCGCTGCTCACCCCGGAGACGGTGATCGTGCATCTCGCCGCCAAGGCCGGTGTGCGACCCTCGCTGGCGGACCCCGCCGGCTACCTCCGCGCCAACCTGGGCGGGACCCAATCGCTGCTCGATGCAGCGCACCAGGCGGGTGCAACCCGGGTCGTCTTCGGCTCATCCTCCTCGGTCTACGGCGATGACACCCCCGCCCCCTTCCGGGAAGATGCGCCGGCGATGCACCCGATCTCGCCCTACGCGGCGACGAAGCGCTCCGGGGAGCTCATCATCGAGGCACTGGCGCCGCACCAGGGGCTGCGGGCCATCGCACTCCGGTTCTTTACCGTCTACGGGCCGCGTCAGCGCCCCGACCTTGCGATCCACGGCTTTACCCGGCGGATGCATGCCGGGGAGGCGATCACGATGTTCGGTGATGGCAGCGACGCCCGCGATTACACCTATATTGATGACATCATCTCCGGGGTGGTGGCCGCGGTCGACTGGACGGCGGGTGCGCCGGTCGGGTTCGAGATCGTCAACCTGGGTGGCAATGAGACCATTCCGCTGCGCCGCATGATCGCCGAGATTGCCACGGCGCTGGGCGTGACGCCGCGGGTCGAGCAGTCCGGCCGTCAACCGGGCGATGTCCGACTGACGTCGGCCGACCTGACCCGCGCCGGCCAGGTGCTCGGCTACCGGCCGGCTACACCGTTCCCCGAAGGTATCCTTCGCTTCGTCGCCTGGTATCGAGAGACTCATGCGCGTCAGTGATGAACCGCTGATCAATCAGGCCCGCGACCGCTTCGCCCTGCAGGACTACTACGGCGCGGTCCACCTGCTGCAGGAGATCGTGGAGTCCGGCCGCAGCTTTGCCGACTGCTACCACCTCCTCGGCCTGAGCTACGCCATGCTGGGGCAGCCCCAGCGGGCGCTGGAAAATTTTGGCCACGCGCTGGAACTGAATCCGCGCTATATCGAGGCGCACATCCACCGCGGAATTCTGCTCAACGACCTGGGCCGGACCGACGAGGCGACCGATGCCTTCAAGCATGCGGCGTCGCATAACGAAAAGCAGACCTCCGGCTTCCCTGCGCACGTGGCCTCGAATCTCGCCAATCAGCACGCCATGCTGGCGTCGGCGTACGCCGAGTCCGGTGCCATGACCGAGGCCATCGAGCAGTATCGCCGTGCCGTCGCGCTCGGCCCCGCCTTTGCCGACCTGCGCTACAAGCTGGCCCGCGCGCTGCTGGAGACTGGCGATGTGCTCGCCGCCCGCGAGGAACTCGAGTCGGTGGTCCGCGACCGGCCCAATTTCATCGATGCGCTCGCCTCACTGGGGCTGGCCCGCTATCTCTCCGGCGACGCGACGGGAGCCCAGCAGGTGTGGCGGGAATGCCTCCTCGCCCGGCCCAAGAATGCCCGGGTCGAAGCCTACCTCGCCATGCTGGAGCGGGCGGTCGAGTGAGATTCTGGCTGCTCCCGCTGTGTCTTGCTGCCGGTTGCAGCGGCTCGGCGGCGGATCATGAGCGTCTCGGCGACACCGCCTACACCCAGGCCGAATACGCCACGGCGCTCGGCGAGTATCGGGCCGCGGCGCGAGATCCGAGCGCCACTGATGTCTGGGCCAAGCTGGCCGCGACCGCCGTACGCACCGGGGACTACCGGGACGCCGCCGAGGCCTATGCCCGGCTGGCGGCCCTCGATCCGACCCGGAAGACCGAAGCGGCGCGCGGACTGGAAATGGTGGCGCTCGCCGCGAGCCGGGACGATGTCCCCGCCGCGCTGCAGCTGGCCGTGGACGAGCTGCGGAAACTCGCACCGGAACGGGTCAGCGGATCGCAGACGCTCGCGGTGATGCGCGGGGGTCGTCTGCCGGCGTCGGATGCCGCCGCACTGGGTCCGCGGGCCCTGGCAGCGGCCGGCGATGCGGCCACGGTGGACCAGACGCTGGTCGGGTACGCCGAGGCGTTGCAGGCGACCACCGCCTGCGGGGATGCCGCCGAGGCGTTCCAGGCGGTACTGCGCCGGTCGCGAGATCCGCTCATCCGGTCCCGGGCGGCGGCGGGACTCGGGGGGTGTGGCCTGCAACTGGGCCGCGACGCGCTCGCGATCGACCGGCCGGAGGTGGCTGCACGGTGGTTCAGCCGGGTGCTCTCGGTGGATTCCACCTCGGAACGCGGCCGTGGTGCGCTGCTCGGGCTGGGCGATGCCCGGGTGGCCCAGGGCGACCTGCTCGGGGCGACGATCGCCTATCAGGATGTGCTTGACGGTAGCGCGAGCGATTCGTTCGCGACCGAGGCCGGTCAGCGGCTCGCCCGATTGGGCGCCGCGGCGGCCACGGCGGATTCTCAGTGAGGATGTACGTTATGCAGCAGGTGGCTTCCCGCGCGTTGCTCGTCGCGCTGCTCATGCTTGCCGGATGTGGCCGCGGAAACCAGCCCCGGAACCCCGCTCCGTTGCGCACCGAAGTATCCGGGTCTGAGCTCGAGGCGCTCTGGGGCCGCGCGATGGCTGAGTACAGCGCCGGTCAGTGGCGCGATGCCGCGACGCTGTTCGAGCGGATCACGCTTGAAGTGCCCGCCACGGATACGCTGGCCGTCGCGGCCCACTTCCGCCTGGCGGAATGCTATTTCGCGCAGAAGAGCCAGCTGCAGGCGGCGCGGGAATTCCGCCGGGTTTCGGATGACTCGCCGACCTCGCACCTGGCCCCCGAGGCGCTGCTGCGGGCCGGTGATGCCTACGCTGATCTATGGCGGAAGCCACAGCTGGATCCGACCTACGGCCAGACCGCGCTCTCCACCTACCAGGAACTGCTGAATCGCTATCCGGATGCGCCGGCCGCGGCCCGCGCCCGGCTCCAGGTCGGCCAGCTCGAGGAGTTCTTTGCCATCAAGGAGCTGCGCTCGGCTGAGTACTATTTCCGGCTCAAGGCGTACGATTCCGCGATTCTCTACCTGAAGGATCTGGTCGCCACCTATCCGCGCGCCTCCGTCACCCCAGCGGCGCTGCTGAAGCTGGTGGCGGCGTACCGGATCGTCGGCTATACCGAGGACCTGCAGGAGACCTGCGGATACATCCGCCGGTTCCATCCCGCGACCCAGGGGCTGGAGAACAGCTGTCCCGCGGCGGTGGATAGTGCGGCTGCCGGGACATGACGCGGCGGGGCCAGCGCCCCGCCTGACCGCGGGGCGGGCATGATCGGTCTGTTCGGTGGTTCGTTCGACCCGATCCACCACGGCCATCTGCTCGTTGCCCAAGCGGTCATCGAATCGCTCGACCTGGAGCAGGTGCGCTTCCTTCCGGCCGGACAGCAACCCTTCAAGCAGGACCGGCACCAGGCTCCCGCGGCCGCGCGGGGGGCGATGGTCGCGCTCGCGATCGCCGGTGAGCCGCGCTTTGCGCTCGACACCATCGAGCTCGATCGCCCCGGGCCATCCTACACCGTGGACACATTGCGCCTGCTGCGCAGCCGGGAGCCCACCGCCCGGTTTGCCGTGATCATCGGCTCGGATACTGCCCGCGACCTCCCCAAGTGGCGGGAGCCCGACGCGCTGCCCGGGCTCGCGGAGTGGATCGTCGTCGCACGACCCGGAATACCATTGCCGGAGCTGCCCTGGGCAGTGCGGGTGGTCACGGTGCCGGCGATCGATATCTCCGCCACCGCGGTGCGCGCCCGGGTGGCCGCGGGGCGCTCGGTGCGGTATTGGGTGCCGGAGGGGGTGGCCCGGTTCATCAGCGGGGAAGGGTTATATTTGCCCGATGCTCAAGACGATTATCACCAAGGTCTTCGGGACCCGGTTTGACCGCGAAGTCAAAAAGATGCAGCCCCTCGTGGATGCCATCAAACGGCACGAGGAGGCGCTGAAGTCCTTCTCCAGCGAACAGATCCAGGGTCAGACGGCGGTCTTCCGCGGCCGGATCGCCGAAACGACCGGCACGATCAAGGCGGAACTGGACCGGGTCCGGCAGGAGCGGCACGATTGCGCCGATCCGGCGGAACGGGACCGGCTGGACGACCGGGCGCACCAGCTCGAGATCGAGTACAAGCAGGGGCTGGCGCTGGCCCTCAAGGACCTGCTGCCCGAGGCGTTCGCCACCGTGCGCGAGGCCTGCCGGCGGCTCACGGGGACCATGGTCATGGTGACCGGTCGCGAGATGACCTGGGACATGGTGCCGTACGATGTGCAGCTGATCGGCGGTATCGTGCTGCACCAGGGCCGGATTGCCGAGATGGGCACCGGCGAAGGCAAGACCCTCGTTGCCACGCTGCCGCTGTACCTGAACGCCCTCGCCGGCCGCGGGGCCCACCTCGTCACCGTCAACAACTACCTCGCCCGGCGCGACTCCCAGTGGATGGGGCACGTCTTCGGCTACCTCGGTCTGACCGTGGCCTGCCTGGACGACACCGAGCCGTCCTCGCCGCAGCGCCGTGCCGCGTACAACGCGGACATCACCTACGGCACCAACAACGAATTCGGCTTCGACTATCTGCGCGACAACATGGTCTTCTCGCTGGACCAGCGGGTACAGCGGGACCATGCCTACGCCATCATCGACGAGGTGGACTCGATCCTCATCGATGAAGCCCGGACTCCGCTCATCATCTCGGGGCCGGTGGGCAACGAGACCGACGACAAGTATCAGCAGCACAGCCGGCAGGTCGTGGAACTGGTGCGGAAGCAGACCGCGGTGGTCAACACGCTGCTGGCGGAAGCCGAGCCGCTGCTGGAAGACCCGAAGACCGTCTCCGAGGCCGCGCTCAAGCTGTATATCGCCCGGCTGGGCAACCCGAAGAACAAGAAGTTGCTCAAGATCCTGAACGAGTCGGGCGTCAAGACCGCCGTGCAGCGGGTGGAGCTGGACCATATCGCGGACCGCAAACTCCCTACCCGCAGCCAGACCATGCGGGAGCTGGAGGAGAAGCTCTACTTCGTGCTGGATGAGCGGGGCCACTCCGTCCACCTGACGGACCAGGGCTCGGCGACGATGTCGCCCAACGATCCGGCGCTGTTCATCGTGCCCGATATCTCGGAGCTGGTACACGCCATCGACAAGGATCCGCACCTCACGCCGGCGGAGCGGGTGACCCGGCGGCGGGAGGTCGAGGGCGAGTACGCCATCAAGAGCGAGAAACTCCACATCATTCACAAGCTGCTGCAGGCGCATGTGCTGTACGAGCCTGAAGTGGACTATCTGGTACAGGACGGCCAGGTGGTGATTGTCGACGAGTTCACCGGCCGCGTCATGCCCGGCCGGCGCTGGGCCGATGGTCTGCACCAGGCGGTCGAGGCCAAGGAGGGTGTGCAGGTAAAGGGCGAGACCCAGACCCTCGCCACGATCACCATCCAGAACAACTTCCGGATGTACGACAAGCTGGCCGGCATGACCGGCACGGCCGAAACCGAGGAGCAGGAGTTCTACTCGATCTACGGGCTCGATGTCGCGGTCGTGCCGCCCAACCGGCCGGTGCGCCGGCTGGACGAGGAGGACCGGATCTACAAGACCCGGCGGGAGAAGAACAACGCCATTCTGGACGAGGTGGAGCGGCTGCACGCCGCCGGCCTCCCGATCCTGATCGGCACGGTGAGCGTGGAGATGTCGGAGACCCTCTCGCGCCAGCTCAAACGCCGCGGGCTCAAGCACGAGGTGCTCAACGCCAAGTATCACCAGCGGGAAGCCGAGATCGTGGCGAACGCCGGTGCGGGCAAGGCGATCACCATCGCGACCAACATGGCCGGCCGTGGTACCGACATCAAACTCGGCGGCGAAGTCCTGAAGGTGGACGACACCGACGGCCTGCAGATCATCGGCACCGAACGGCACGAGTCCCGCCGCATCGACCGCCAGCTCCGCGGCCGCGCCGGCCGGCAGGGCGATCCCGGACGCTCGCTCTTCTTCCTGTCGCTGGAAGACGACCTGATGCGGATGTTCGGCTCCGACCGGATCGCGGGGTGGATGGACAAGGGCGGGGCGGGCGAGACTGGCGGTCACCCTGGCAAAACCCCCGCGATGATGGGCCCGCTCGACGCGCTTTGGCACCTGCTCAACCTGTTTGCGCCAGTTCTTCCACGGACTCTATTAGCACATGCGCTGATGTATTTATCTCGCGGAATTCCAACGGTTTATTACGGGGATGAAGTTGGAATGTCTGGTTCGGGAAATGGCACCGACCAACTTG
>JANOFA010000543.1:0-1099 GCA_031413355.1 Gemmatimonadota bacterium
GTGGGCACCGGAATTGTCGCCGTGGAGATCGGGTTCCTGATCGCCTATCGTTCGGGCTGGACGCTCGGCAACGCCTCTCTCGTCGCCAATGCGACCTTGGCTGTTGCCCTGCTGGGACTTGGCGTGCTCGTCTTCCGGGAGCCAGTCTCGCTCACCCGGCTTTCCGGCGTGGGACTCTGCCTCGCCGGGCTGTGGCTGGTGACGCGGGGGTAGACTGACCCCCCTCCGCTCACAGGGCGCGCTTGTCACTCGCTGTGGCTCAGCCGCAACGTCCGACTGTCCCCGACTGAGGACAAATCACGACCAGGGGCGATCATTGCTGCCAACAGATCCGGGCACAGCTCTTGCCCAAGTAGTTCTGCGCTTTCCGTCCCCATCAACCTGATCGAGAACCTGCCGTGTACTACGACCCTCTCCTGGTCATCGCCTTCGGGTTCGGCGTCGGCATCCTGGTGGGCATGACAGGCATCGGCGGCGGAGCCCTGATGACTCCCCTGCTGGTGCTGTTCGTGGGCACTCCACTGGTGACGGCCGTCGGCACCGATCTCGCCTACGGCGCAGTGACCAAGACGGTCGGAGGCTACAAGCACTGGCGCCAAGGCACAATCGATTTCGGCCTCTCGAGCTGGATGGCCCTTGGCTCGGTGCCAGCCGCGATCGGGGGCGTTTACGCGGTGGAAAGTCTCGAGCGGAGCCTGGGCGGGAAAACCTTCGACACTGTCATGCTCTACATCCTGGCCGGTGCGATCGCATTCACCGGCGCGGTCACGCTCATTCGCGCCATCTTTCTGCGGCAGCTGATTGATCGCGAGCGGGACACCGTGCAGATGCAGGCGAGGCACAAGATCGCCGCAGTCGTTCTCGGGCTTGCGGTTGGTTTTGTGTTAGGCATCACCTCCGCCGGAAGCGGCTCACTCATCGCACTCGGCCTGATCATGATCTTCCGGCTTTCGCCGCACCGCGTAGTCGGCACCGACATCTTCCATGCGGCGATTCTCCTCTGGGCAGCGGCAATCGCCCATGTCGTGGCCGGCAATGTGGACTACAGACTGGCCGGTGTCATCCTGATTGGATCGGTGCCCGGCGTCTGGATTGGCAG
>JANOFA010000544.1:0-1218 GCA_031413355.1 Gemmatimonadota bacterium
GTCCGCCCGTCGCGTCCGCCCTCTCCCCATGAATCCCGAACTCCACGCCGCCAGCCTCCAGGCTGCGATCACCCTCGGGATCGCCGGCCTCGTTGCGCTGCTCTACCGCCGCTACCACAAGCCCTACTTCCTCTGGTGGTCAATCGCGTGGACCCTCTATCTCGGCCGGCTGCTCGCCATCGGGATCTACGTCGTCACGCGGGAATCGCTCTGGCTCTTCGTGCACCAGGTCATGACCGGGTGGACCGGGCTCGCGCTGCTGTGGAGCGCGCTCGTCTTCTCCCGTGGTGCACGCCTCCGGCCGGGCTACCTCCTGGTCGCGCTCTTCCCGCCGGTCTGGTCCGCGTTTGCCATTTATCACTTCGGGGTGGAAGACCAGTTCCTCTACGCCGCGGTGCCGGCTGTCGCCTTCCTGAGCGGCGCCACACTCTGGACCGCCTGGGTGTTCTTCCGCTTCCGCCGCCAGACTGGCTCCAGCGGTGCACTGCTGCTCGGCTTTTCGTTTCTGCTGTGGGGCATCCATCATCTGGACTACCCGTTGCTCCGGGCCCGCGGGGCGTGGAATCCGTGGGGCTACTACCTGGACATCGTCTTCGCGCTCGCCGTCGGGACCGGCATACTGCTCCTCGTGCTCGAGGATATCGACCGCGGCCTCGGCGCCATGGCGGCACTCTCCGGCGATCTGCAGCGCGGCAGTGCCCCCGATGCCACGGCGGCCTTGCTGGGCCGAGCCCTCGTCCTGCCCGGCGTGCGCGGGAGTGCGCTGTATGATCGCGCGACGGGGCGCTTTCTCCGCGGCGTCGGCGCCTGTGCCGGATGGGAGGGAGAGGCACCGCCGGCGAGTGCTCTTGGCTGGATGCGGGAAGCGGTGGAGGGACGACGGGCCATCTCCGCCACCGGCTGGGACGCGCCCGATGGTCTCGGAACACGTCCCCCCTTTCCCTTCGCGGCCGTATTACCGATCGAACGGGCCAAGCGGGTCGCGGGTGCGCTGGTGATCGTGGGCGACGCACAAATTGGGCGTCTTCTCAAAGGTACAGACTCGTGTCAGCAAGTGCTTGATGGGAACGGGCATAAAGTAGGTGCCCTGGCCATTGGCCGTTGGTGTGGGGACGTAAAAATCGTCTCCAACGCGTCGATAGCCCTTTTTCTTGGCCAAAAAGACAAAGAGCGCCACCAAGATGAGCGCTGGCCCTTTTGGACAAAGTGCTAACGGAT
>JANOFA010000545.1:0-5088 GCA_031413355.1 Gemmatimonadota bacterium
GCACCAGTTGTGCCCGTTGGACCCGTTACACCATCTGCACCCGTTGGACCTGTTGTTCCACCAGCTCCCGTTGTTCCTGTTGGACCTGTTACACCATCAGCACCTGTCGGACCTGTCGTTCCACCGGCACCAGTTGTACCCGTTGGACCTGTCGTTCCACCAGCACCAGTTGTACCCGTTGGACCTGTTGCGCCACCTGCGCCTGTAGTTCCTGTAGGACCTGTAGTGCCACCAGCACCAGTTGTGCCCGTTGGCCCCCTCCCCAGACTGACTGGAGGACATCGACCCGTTGGCCAGCACGAACCCGGCAAGTCCGGTCGGCGCCAGGTGATGGATGAAGTGCTGCACCCAGGCAAAGTTGGCGTTCCCCGCCGGCGGCTTGCCGTACGCCCACCGCTTGTCGTCCTTGAGCAGCTCGCCCCGCCAGTCGCTGTCATTGAAGGGCGGGTTGGCCAGGACGTAGTCGGCCTTGAGGTCGGGGTGCTTGTCGGCGTGGAAGGTGTCGCCATGCGAGATCTGCGCGTCGATCCCCCGGATGGCCAGGTTCATCTTGGCCAGCCGCCAGGTGGTGTAGTTGGATTCCTGGCCGTAGATCGAGATGTCGCCCACCCGGCCGCCGTGCGCCTCGATGAACTTCTCGCTGCTGACGAACATCCCCCCTGAACCGCAGGCGGGGTCGTAGACCCTTCCCTTGTATGGGGCCAGCATCTCCACCAGCACCCGCACCACGCTCGTCGGAGTGTAGAACTGCCCGCCGCTCTTCCCCTCCGCGCTCGCGAACCGCGACAGGAAGTACTCGTACACCCGGCCCAGCGTGTCCTTGGCCCGGTCGGCGACGCTCCCCAGCGCAATGTCGCTGACCAGGTTGATGATCTGACCCAGCCGCTGCTTGTCGAGACCAGCCCGGGCAAAATCCTTGGGCAGCACCCCCTTGAGCGAGGTATTGTCCCGCTCGATTGCCGCCATGGCCGCGTCCACCAGCTCCCCGATCGTGGGCTGCGGGGCCATCGACTTGAGGTACTGCCAGCGCGCTTCGGGCGGGACCCAGAAGATGCCGGCGGCGCGGTATTCATCCGGATCCTCCGGGTCCGCCCCCTTCTTCTTGTCCAGCACCAGCTCGGCGTGCTTCGATTCAAAGGCGTCGGAGATGTACTTGAGGAAGATCAGGCCGAGGACCACGTGCTTGTACTCGGCGGCATCCATGTTGTTGCGGAGCGCATCGGCGGCGGCCCAGAGCTTGGCCTCGAAGCCGAGGTTGGCGCCGGTATCGGCTCGGGCGGATTTCTTCTTCGGCTTGGGTTCGGACTTCGGCTTACCGGCCAACCGCTACCTCGCTCGTTGTCTAAATGGTACTTGGCGCCCGTCACATGCCGGTCAGCCGTGACGGGACCCCCGGCAATAGATGAATGGCATCGGGGTGTGACAGCCATCCGCCTCAGGGCGGTCTAACTGCCTAAGAGTGGGGTGTTTGGGAGGGGGGCGCCAGCCCTGAATCAGGTGGCGGCGGGTCCATGATCCTCCGCCACAGAGATTTACGCAGGGCGGGGTGGTAGCACGGGCGTCCCAGCCTGTCCGCCTGCCGGTCAGCGAGCAGTGACGTCGCTTCAGCGAAATCTGCCGAGCCGCGGCTTCAGCCGCGAGCCCGCACGGCAGCCGGTGGCGGGAGACCGCGGTTCTCCAGGCGTGGTGCGGGCAGGCGGGGACGCCTGCCCTTCCTGTCCTTTCGCCTTTCCGCCCAATCGCCCAATCGCCTAATCGCCCGTCCGGCACGGAGGCCGGACCTACCCATCCAATCGCCCAATCGCCCAATCGCCCAATCGCCTAATCGCCCGTCCGGCACGGAGGCCGGACCTACCCATCCAATCGCCCAATCGCCCAATCGCCAAATCGCCCAATCGCCCGTCCGCCGGTGAGAATCCCACCCGATCCCCGCGTCTCTCACCCAGCCCCCCCATGGAGACCCCATGCTGCGCCCACGCCTGAGACTGCTGCCCGTGTTACTGGTCATCGCCATGGCCTGCAGTTCCGAGCAGGGGGTGGCACCCTCCGGGGATAGCCCGGCGGTCATTCACGCTCGCGCGAATGTCGTCCCCGCCGCCAGCTACAGCGTCAACGTGCTCCCGCTCGACGGCTATTTCACCGATGTGAACGACGCCAACCTCATCGTGGGCGTGGTGGTCGGCTACGGGGTCAGCATGCAGCTGGGCGGGACGGTCAAGCAGCTTTCCAGCGGCCCCGGCGGCGAGTCTCGGGCACTGGCGGTCAACGCCAACGGCGCCATCGCCGGCAGCGTGGACTTGGGCAAGCCGTCCGCACCCAGGGTGGTTCCGGCAGTCTGGCAACAGACCGGCGCCAATCCGATCCTGCTTTCTGCCGTGGGTGAGGCCTACGATATCAACGATTTCGGCCTGACCGTCGGCAGCCTCAGTACCAAGGGCCATTGGTTCGGCTTCGTGTGGGACACCGCCACCGGCGCCGTCCAGCTCCTCCCGCCCCTCCCAGGGGACAAGGACACCGGGGGTCACAGGATCAACAACGACGGGATCATCCTCGGAAGCTCGGGCCAGCGCAACGCCATCTGGCGCCAGAGCGGGGGCGGCTGGGTGCCGACACTGGTGACAGGAGGGATCGAGGCCTTCGGCCTCGACCAGAGCATGGGCGTGGTCGGCCGGACGGGGAACAAGGCATCGTTCGGCACGCCCAACCACGCCGGCTTCTACAACACCATCGGGCCCTCCACCGCGTGGGCCGTCAGCCGTCGCGGACTCGCTACCGGTGACGACGCCGGTGCCTCCCCGGGGTGGCCAACGTCGACGGTCGCCTTCGTCGCCGACCAGGCCGGTGGCACGACCTATCTCCCACTTCCCGCTACCTCATGGTGGCAGGCCAGCTTCGGCTATGGCGTGAACGCGTGCGGCCTCGTGGTGGGCACGGCGTGGCCCTTCCCGGCGACGTTCACCGCGCAACCGGTGGTGTGGGATCCGGGCTGCTGAATCGGAGACGGAGCTCGACCGGCTCACCCCGCGTGACGCCGCCCCGCCCCCCACCCTCACCCCCCAGCCCCCTCTCCCGCGTGCGGGAGCCTGCGGTTCTCCAGGCGTGGTGCGGCAGGCGGGGACGCCTGCCCTACCCGTCCGTTCGCCGGTCCGCTTTTCCGCCTAATCGCCCAACCACCCAACCGCCCAACCACGTAGCCAGTCGAGGTTCGCGTAGAAATGGTTACGCACCTCTGGCCGCCCGCACTAGCGTGTCACCCTCAACCCGCGCTGGAGCAGGTAGCGGCCGTGCCCGAAATCTCCCGTTTCCTCGGTATCGTCATTCGCATGTACTTCGAAGACCACTCGCCGCCACATTTCCATGCCAGCTATGGCGGCCAGGAAGCTCGGCTCCGCCTCGATCCACTAGGCGGGCTCGATGGCCGCCTGCCGCCGAGGGTATTGGCTCTCGTTGTCGAGTGGGCTACCCTCCATGAGGACGAGTTACTGGAGAATTGGCGCCGACTGCATGACGACGAGCCGCCCATTCGGATCGCACCATTGGAGTAGCCCATGCACCCCCGCATCACCCGCGTCGCCGTCCCCGCACCGTTTCGGGTCGCGCTCGGCTTCACCGACGGCTCCCAGGGGACGGTGGACCTGACCCCATGGATCGCGGGAAAACGCGGCGTCTTCGCCGCGCTCCAGGACCCGGACTTCTTCGCCCAGGTCCGCGTCGACCCGGAGGCCGGTACGATCGTCTGGCCGAACGGGGCAGACCTCGATCCCGATGTGCTGTATGAGGCAGCGCATGAGGCGCGGAGGCCCCTATGACCCCGACCTTCCGGGAACTGGACACCGTCGTCCTCGCCCATGACCTCCCCGAATCCGGTCTTCGCACCGGTGACCTCGGAGCCATCGTCCACCTCCACGCCCCCGACGCCTTCGAAGTGGAATTCGTCACCGCCTCCGGCAAGACCGAGTCGCTCCTCACCCTGTCGGCTTCGGACATTCGGCCGGTGCGCGACAATGACCTCCTTTCGGTCCGCCCGACGACCCCTCGGCGCGGAGCCGTTTGACCGGTAGCGCGCGGGGAAGACGAGCCCTCCCCGCCTTCCCTCGGGCAGGCAGTCACGTCGCTTCAGCGACATCTGCCGAGCCGCGGCTTCAGCCGCGAGCTCGCGCGAGCCGGGCATCGGCCAACAGAGCAATCCCTCTCTGGGTGACCCAGGCAAAGATTGCTTCGGTCGCTACGCTCCCTCGCAATGACACCCTCTGTCCCCCGCCCCGCCCGTCCGCCCGTCTGCCCGTCCGCCCAACCGCCCAACCGCCCAACCGCCCAACCGCCCAACCGCCTAATCGCCTAATCGCCCAATCGCCCAATCGCCCCACCAGACTGCGTCGCCCTGCACCATGGCTGGCACCTTCTCTTACCGGTTCCCGCCGTGCAGGGCGGAGCTGGTGCTCCGCCCCTACCCAGACCCCGCCGAGCGAGACACCTTATGGGTATGGCCGCGCCCCTCTACCACACCGCCGACATGGTCCGGGCCCTCCCCGACGACGGCAACCGGTACGAAGTGGTCCACGGGGAGCTGCTGGTGAGCCCCGCCCCACGGCTGTGGCACGAGGAGGTGGCCGCCCGCCTGCTCGAGACGACCCGGGCGTACTTGCGGCGAGAGCCCGTGGGTCTCGCCATCGGCTCGCGATCAGATCTCTCCTGGGGTCTGAACGATGTGCTCGTCTCGCCCGATCTCTTCGTCGTCCCGCTGGAAGAGGCGCGGCGCCTCGACTGGCTCACCCTCCGCACCGTGATGCTCGCCGCTGAAGTCCTCTCGCCGTCCTCGCTGCGCGCGGACCGGTTCACCAAACGGCGGCTGTACCAGGAGCGCGGCGTGCCGCTCTACTGGGTGGTGGATTCCGACGCGAAGTTCGTGGAAGTCTGGCGGCCCGAGGATGACTTCCCGGTCATCGAACGCGACACGCTTGTCTGGCACCCGGCCGGTGCCTCGGCGCCGTTCACGCTCGAACTCGCCGAGTTGTTCCGGGCGATCTGAAGGGCCCGCCGCTTGAGCGGCGTCCGCCGAGCCGCGGCTTCAGCCGCGAGCTCACCCGG
>JANOFA010000546.1:0-3366 GCA_031413355.1 Gemmatimonadota bacterium
ACGGATCTTGTGCACGGCCTCCGGCAGCCAATTATCGCGACCGGCGGTCACCGCCAGGTGCGTCAACCGCGCTTCGATATCGTCGACCGTCAACCCGTCCTTAGTCGCGTCGAACATCAGCGCCGTGATCTCGCGCGCCGCACGTTCGAGCTGGTCTGGTCGCATGTCGGACAGCGCCTCACTCTGTTCAGCACATAACTGATTCAGCGTGGTGGCCGCCAACTCCAGGTCCACTGGGTCTCTCCTCCTTTGTGCCCCACCGGCCGGTCGGCTGCACCGTCTCCGGCGCGGGGACCCGGCGGCTGCGGTCGAACAGCCGGGTCACGATCTGGTCGTCGGTGATGGTCGGGCGTTCCTGGCCCGGTGGAATCGGCATGGAGAGGAGCTTCATGGTGACCAGCTTGGTGACTCCCCGCAGGACCACGGTGACATGTTCAGCAGTCTGCCCCACCGACCAGCGATCCGGCTCCGGCGTCCACGTCCACTGCGCCGGCGTCACGCCCTCGATGGCGGAGAGGAATCCGTTCGTCGTGGCTCGCAACTCTCCCAGCACCATCTCCCTGCGGTGGGTGGACATCGTGTCGCTCTCCTTCAGAGTCCCAGCCGCGCCGTGAGCGCCGCGGTGTAGTAGTGGAAGGCGCCGGTGGTGCTGCTCGCGGCGCTGTTGCTGATCCCGCCGGAGAGCGAGACCTCATTGATCGTGCTCCAGCGTCGAGTGAGCCGCGACTCGGCGTGCCACTCCGTCTGGGTTCTTCCCCGGGAGCCGACCTGCTGTGCGCCGAGCCCGCCGGCCAACCTGGCTTCCCACCGCTGCCAGCCATAGGTGTAGGAGCTGCGGGCCTCGCCTACCAGGAACCGGTCGGGCCCGAAGTAGCCGACACCGGGATTGTCGTAGCCGAAGATCCGGCCGTAGAGAGCAGCGGTCCACCGCGGGGCGAGGCGCTGGGTGAGTGACACCACGGCCGCCTTGCGCTGGTTGCCGTCCGCCAGCCACGCGATGCTGCCGCCATAACCCAGGCTGAGATCCCGGCGCAGTTCAACGTCGCCGTCGAGGCTCACCTCATCGACGTCAATATCCTGGGTGAGCAGGAACGCCGTCTCGTCGAAGCTGTAATGCCCATAGCCCATTCCCACCCCGGCGGTCGGGGCCAGGCGATAGCTGAACCCCGCCCGCCAGGTCGCCGTGCTGCGCCCGCCGCCGCCGCTCGGCGCGAGGTGCCGCGCGCCCAGGGCACCGGTCACGCTGAGTTGGCCGAAATCGTAGCTGGCCCCGGCCTCGGCGGAGAGGCGGGTGCCGCTGCGGAACGGGTCGTTCGCCTCCGCGAGGCCCGCGCTGCCGAAGCCGCGCAGTCCGTTGCCGAGGTGGATGGATACACCCACCGTCTGCCACCAGAGCGTGTTCCTGTCCGAGTCGTGGCTCCAGCCGAGCTGGAGATTGAGCTGGGGCCGGACCAGGGCGCGGATCGCCGCCTGCACCTCGCGCGCGCCGCGGTCCTCGGGGGCGAGCGCGATCGCCTGACTGGCATACCGCTGGGCGTCGTCGGGCCGCCCCTGCCACTGCCGCACCTGCGCCATCCCGACGAGCGACGGCACATGATCGGGCTGGCGGGCCAGGGCATCGAGGTAATGGTGCACCGCTCCGGCCAGGTCGCCCCGCCAGCTCGCCACCTGCCCCCGTCCTGCGCGTGCCTCCATGTCGTCGGGATTGCGTTCGATCAGCGTGGCATACGCCTGCTCCGCCTCTGACAGGTGGCCCGCCCAGGCCAGTGCCTGCGCCCGGCCGATCGCGGCGTCATGGTAGTCGGGTGTGGCGGCGAGCAGGGAGTCATAGCGCAGGATCGACGCGGCGTACTGCCCGTCCCAGGCCAGCACCTTGGCCTCTTCCAGCCGGACGTCGGGATCGGCTGGCTCGATTTCGCGGGCATCGCGCAGCAGGGCGAGGGCGGAGTCGAGCCGGCCAGCCCAACTGGCGAGCACCGCCAGCCGGTAGAGCGCGCGGACCTCGCCCGGGTTGTCGTGCAGCGCCCGTTCGTAGCCGACGCGCGCCGCGGCATAGTCGCCCACGGTCCAGGCGGAATCGGCGACAGGGATCTGGGCGGCGAGCGGCAGGGCAGGGAGGATCGCCAGCAGCAGGGCGAGCCATCTGGAGCGGGTGGGGCGCTGGTGCATGCACAACTATCGCCGGGTGTGGTGGAGGAGAGAAGGGGGAGAGGAGCCGTCAGCCCTCAGCCGTCAGCCCGTGGTGAGTGGTGTCATCCTGAGGACCAAGGGGACGAAGGATCTCTTGAGGTCGGAGGAGAGACCTGAGGATCGCTCCGAGGCAAAGAGATCCTTCGCTGCGCTCAGGATGACAGCATCATCCGCTTCGCCCAACCGCCCAACCGCCCAACCGCCAACTCCCTACTCCCGTCTCCCCCACACCTCCCGCAACGAGTCATACACCGGCTTGGGCCGCGGGTGAGACTGTGGCTCGGTCCACGTCGGCCAGCTCCAGTCGGGGAACTGAACCCGCCGCCACCGCCCGCCCTCCGCCGTCGGCAATGCGCCGATCACCGTCGCGGTCGTCGCCGGTGACGCCGGGTGGTCGAGCAGCAGCACCCCGAAGCGCATGCCATCGCTCGTCGTGGTGCCGATCGAGTCGCCCACACTGCGCTCGTAGAGCAGCGTCCGGGTCGACGGATCACTCACGTTGATGAGGCCCCACGGCAGCCGGAGTTGCAGCATCCCCGTGGTGGCATCCCACCACCAGTCGGACAGCGACGACTGAACGGCGGTGCCGTAGCGCAGCCGACCGCGGTTGTAGCCGCTGGCGGGGATGAAGCGGCCATCCCGCGCAAATCGGGCCCGGTTGGTGATGACGAACATCGAATCGAACCGGCCGTCCCTGAGCGGCACCGTCGTGATCGGCCGACGGGCAAACCGGCCGTAGTCATCGCCCGCGACGATCGCCTCGCCGCCGACATAGGGCGAGTAGCCCGGCACGATCCGCAGCTCGGCGTCGGTCGTGTCGCGAAAGCTGGCGGCGAACTCGAAGCCCACCTCACTCTTGATCACTCCTCCGGGCCGCAGCTGGCCCAGCCCAGCACGGTAGCTGTCGAGCGCGAGGAGCAGGCTCCGTTCCTGCCACGGGAACCGCTTGCCCCCGAGTCCGGCGAACTCGACCGCGACGTACACATGCGATTCGTCCGACCCGACCCGGATGCGGCTCGGCTGTCCCGCCGCCGCCGTCGCATTCTCCGTGAGCAGCGGCAGCGCCCGCCACCGCGCCGCCATCCCGCCCAGCCGCGGCGTGCTGTTCGCATTCCCGGCGTACATCCCCAGGATCCCGTAATGCTGCTCAGCATCCATCGCGTTGTGCCACTGGCG
>JANOFA010000547.1:0-2372 GCA_031413355.1 Gemmatimonadota bacterium
GCCGCTTCGAACTGGCCGACGGCGGGACGCTGTTCCTCGAAGAGATCACCAACATCACACTGGCACAGCAGGCCCGGCAGCTCCGGGAGCTGCAGTCGGGGCAGCTCGAGCGGGTCGGCTCCTCCAAGACCCGCAAGGTCGATGTGCGGGTCGTCTCGGCGACCAACGCCGATGTCCGCGCCGAGGTGGCGGCGGGCCGGTTCCGTGAGGACCTGCTTTATCGGCTCAATACCGTCGAGATCAGGATCCCGCCGCTGCGAGACCGGCGCGAGGACCTCGCCCCACTCGCCGCCCAGTTCCTGCACCGTCACGCCACCCGCTACCGCAAGCCGATCAGCGGTTTCCGTCCCGATGCCATGGAGGCGCTGCTGCGCTACGGCTGGCCCGGCAACGTGCGCGAGCTGGAGCACACCATCGAACGTGCCGTGCTGCTGGTGGATGGCGCCGAAATCCGTCCGGCGGATCTCTCGCTCTCGCCCCCCGGCGATGCGGCGGCACGGCTCGACCAGATGACGCTGGAAGAGGTTGAAGGGGTGCTGGTCCAGAAGGCCCTGGCCCGCACCGGGGGCAATGTCTCCGAGGCGGCCAAGGCACTGGGTCTTTCCCGCAGCGCGATGTACCGGAGACTCGAGCGCCATGGGTTGTGAGGCGATCCGGCGCTCTCAATGATCTCACATCCGCGCCGGGTCCTCGGCCTCGCCGTCGGCACCACGCTGCCGGGGACCGCACTCGGGTTGTACCTGCTCTGGCGCGGCGACTTCGCGCCCCGGGTGCAGTGGACCGTGACCGTCGTCATCGTCATGGTGCTGCTGCTGGGCCTGAGCGCGCTGCATGAGCGCATCATCCGCCCGCTGCAGACGCTCTCGAACGTCCTCGCCGCCCTGCGGGAGGGCGACTACAGCCTGCGTGCCCGGCGCGCCGACGCCACCGACGACCTCGGCCTGGTCTACCTCGAGGCCAACGCGCTGGCGGACACGCTGCGCGGCCAGCGGCTTGGGGCACTGGAGGCCGTGGCGCTGCTGCGCACTGTCATGGCGGAACTCGACGCGGCGATCTTCGCCTTCGACGCCGATGGCACGCTGCGACTAGTGAATCGCGGTGGTGAAAGATTCGTGCATCATGCCGGCGATCGGCTGCTCGGACGCACCGCCGAGGAGTTGGGACTGGCCGACTGTCTCGGCGGCGAGACCCCTCGGGTGCTGGAACGGGCCGGCGCCGCGGCGACGCGGTGGGAGCTGCGCCGCACCAGCTTCCGGCAGGATGGTCGGGCTCATCAGCTTGTCGTGCTCACCGATGTCAGCCGCACGCTGCAGGCGGAGGAGCGCCAGGCCTGGCGCCGGCTCATCCGGGTGCTCTCCCATGAGATCAACAACTCCCTCGCACCGATTCGCTCGCTCGCCGGCACGCTCCAGGGCATCCTTGAGCGTGCGCCCAGGGGGGCGGACGCTGAGCAGGATCTGCGACAGGGACTCGGTATCATCGAGCAGCGCTCTGATGGACTGGGGCGCTTCATGGCCGCGTATGCTCAGCTGGCACGGCTCCCGCGGCCGCGGCTGGCTCCGGTTGTGGTTGACCAGTGGGTGCGGCGGGTCGTCGCACTGGATCAGCGTCTGCCCGTCACGGTCGTTGCCGGTCCGGCCATCACCGTCACCGCCGATGGCGATCAGCTCGATCAGCTGCTCATCAACCTGATTCGCAACGCGGCAGATGCGGTGGCGGGTACGGCGGGTCAGGTCAGGGTGGGGTGGGGTGAGGCACGCGGTGGCGTCGAGCTGTGGGTGGAAGATGATGGGCCAGGACTGGCGGAGACCGCGAATCTCTTCGTGCCGTTCTATACCACCAAGCCGGGGGGGTCGGGGATCGGGCTGGCGCTCTCGCGCCAGATCGCGGAAGCCCATGGAGGGGGGCTCTGGCTGGAGAATCGCACAGAGGGTTCCGGCTGCCGCGCCCGCTTCTGGCTGCCGCGGGCCGGTCGGGTGGGCTGAGCCCCCGGGGCGGAAGTGAGAACCGGCACCTCCGGGGCACGTACAATGCATTAGGGGTCGGCTGGTGGCGCATCACGGTCCCGTTCCCAGGGCCAGTTTGACACCGGCAAATGCAGCCCATACGTTCGGTTAGTCCGTTTCCCACCAATTCCGGGTCCCTTTGGCCGAATTCGCCGTTTCGCGGAGGCGCATCCGCTCCGTGCCGATGTCGCGCATCTGGCGCTCAATTCGGGTGGTCTTCGCGGCCACGCTGTTGACGACGTGCGGCACCGATACCGCCATCGGGCCCGGCATACCCGCCCACTCCTCCGTCGACCTCGCCGGCCTGCTCCGGGCCGGTGGCCCGATTCCCATTCCCATCGATACGGTTCTGGTCGAACTGCGGCG
>JANOFA010000548.1:0-2534 GCA_031413355.1 Gemmatimonadota bacterium
GATACGACGGCAGCGTGTGCTTGGGGTTGCTGGTCGTGGTGTAGTCGGTCTGGTGGCAGCTCACACAGGTCGTCGGCTTGCCGATGTAGACCCCGTCCGCATGGCACTGACTGCAGCTTGCGGCGTGATGGGCGCCGGTGAGGGGGAACTGGCCCTTGCTGTGGTCAAAGGCGGTCGTCCACGAACTCGTCGCATGGCAGGTAGCGCAGTCGGTGCCGAAGCCTGCGGTAGTGTGCTTCGGTGTGGCGGTCTGGTTGTAAGCGGGCTGGTGACAGGCGACGCACTGGTTCGCGGTGCCCGTGTACCGGTTCCCCACATGGCACTGCAGGCACGCCGTGGCCCGGTGCGCCCCGGTGAGGGGGAAGCTGCTGGCGTCGTGATTGAACCGCCCCCGGCTCCAGGTGGTCGAGGTGTGGCAGTTGACGCAGTCCCGCGGTATACCGCCCGCGACGTGATCCGGGCTCTTGGCGGCGACAAAGTTCTGCTCGTGGCAGGTCACGCACTCCGTCCCCCGTGAGACGAACTGCTGCTGGCCCTGGCCAGTCGGTGTGTGGCAAGACGTGCAGTCCACCGCGAGGTGCGAGCCCTCGAGCGGAAACCGGGTGGTCTGGTGCGCCTTGATCATGGCGCCGCGGTCGAGGAAGCTGCGCGATGTATGGCAGGTGGAACAATCGGCGCCGAGTTCGCCGCGGTGCACATCCGTGTGGCAGGAGGCGCAGGTGGACGGCGTTCCCTTGAAGTCGAGCGTCTGATGGCAGGCGCGGCAGGAGGCGGTGGTGTGCGCCGCCTGCAGCGGGAAGCCCAGCTTGCCGTGGTCGAACGACTTGGCGATCCGCACCGGTGTCCAGCCATCCGAACGGTGGCAGCTGGTGCAGGGCACGGAGAGCGTGCCATGCGGGGAGCTGGTGCGTTCCTGGGCGGCGAGCGCCGGAGCGACCAGGAGCAGGGCGAACGGAAGCCAGCGCAGCAGTCGCTTCATCGCATGGCCTTCTCGGTGTGACACGACTCGCAGCGATCGGAGAGCGGGCGGAAGATCAGCCCGCCCGATGCGCCCGGACGGAGGTCGGTCGCGTGGCAGCGCGCGCACGGTACCGGCTCGTGCGCACCCTTCAGGGAAAACCTGGCGTCGCGGTTGTGATCAAAGCGCCCGGCGGGCGCGAAGGCGTCGGTGTCGTGGCAGGCATCGCAGCGGCCGCGGTCCGCCCGACCGTCGAACTGGTCGCCATGCGGTGTCGTGTGGCAGTCGGAGCAGCCGGACTTTGCCTGGAGCGTCAGGGCGGGGAGTGCCGCCAGTCGCACCAGTGCGGTGGTCCGGGTGCGCGGCGCTTTGAGCCCGTCGTGGCAGGCGACACAGCTGGTGGCCCGGTGGCCTCCGTCGAGCGCGAAGCCGGTCACCCGATGGCGCGCGGCGTCGATCGTTGAGGGGCGGAAACTCCGGGCATCATGGCAGTCCACGCAGTCGAGCGCGGCGACACTGTCATGCGCCGTCGCAAAGCGGCCTCGATGGACATCCTGGTGACACTGGGCACAGCGGGTTTCCGGAATCCGGAACAGCAGCTTCACCTTCCCGGTGGAGCTGGTGACCGCGATCGACGGCAAGCCGGGCCGCTGCGCAGCATGACACGCCTTGCAGGTGAGCTCCGCATGGCGCGCCTCCAGTGGCAGCCTGGTCTGCGCGTGTGCCGGACCATCAAACGTGCTGGGCTTGAAGCCCGTCACCGTGTGGCAGGAGGCGCACTCGCCCCGATCCGCCCGGGTGGCGAACTGCGCACCATGGTCGTCGGCGTGACAGCTCCGGCAGGTGGTGGCGGCGGGGCGGAGCACGACCCGCGCCGCGCCCCACCGCGTGGTGGCGGCCGGGGCGGCGTCCTTGCCATGGCAGGCGCTGCAGGAGGTCGTCGTGTGTTTCCCCTCCAGCGGATACTTCGTGGTGCGATGCTGCGCCACCGTGAAGCTGGCGGGAGTAAAGCCGGCAACGGTGTGACAGCTGGCGCAGTCCACCGTCTTGCCGGCGAGCGTGGCGGTGCCCTTGTGTGCGTCAGCGTGACAGGTTGCGCAGGTCGCGAACGCCGGTTTCTTCTCGGCCGCGGTCCCGAAATCCTTGTGACAGGCGGCGCAGCGGACGGCGGCATGTTTCCCACTGAGCGGGTATTTCGTCCGCTGATGGTCGAACCGCTGACGATCGACAATCCGGAAGCCACGCGTGGTATGGCAGCTGGCGCAGTCGGCGCCTAGGCCACCGGTGTGCGGGTCGGTGTGACACGAGGCGCAGGTGGCAGCGGGTACCGGCCGGAACACCGGGATGAGGTGGCCCTCAGGGGTGCGCTTGGGTGCCAGCCGGGCAGTCAGGTGACACTTGTCGCATTTCACCTCGCGGTGCTTGTCGGTGAGCGGGTAGCTGGTCGTGTCGTGCTGGAAGCCGGGGGTGGTCGTCCACTTGCCGGCGTCGTGACACCTGCTGCACGTCTCACCGAGTGCGCCGCGATGCCCATCCTCATGGCACGAGGTGCAGTCGGTGTCCAGTCCGAGCCAGG
>JANOFA010000549.1:0-8904 GCA_031413355.1 Gemmatimonadota bacterium
CCGAGGAGAGCCGGTACGTCTCCCTCGAGGAGATCGCGGAGTGGATTCGTGGCGGTCAGGAGTTGCGGGTGGCGGATAGCGCCACCGGGGATGACGTGACCAGCCAGACACTGGCGCAGATCATTCATGAAGACCACAAGCGGGGTTACTCGTTCCTGCCCAGCGAGTTTCTTCATGATGTCATACGCCGTGGTGGCCGAGTGATCGCGGACGGCGTGGAGCAGGTCCAGACCCGAGTGGACCGTCTGGTGAAGGCATCGGTCGAGAAGATCACTCCGGTGGGCGGGATCCAGGAGGAGTTGGAGCTGCTGCGGGACCGGCTGGCGGAATTGGAGCAATCGCTGGGCGAACTCGAGGTCGAGTCGCCGGCGCGTAAGCCGCGGCGCAAGAAGGCCCGGCGATAGCATGTCGGCAGGTGTGATGCGGTTCAGTATCCATAGCACTGTCCGGCCCTTCGTGGCCGGCAACCCAGGAGGAGATTATGGCGGCCAAGAAGATTTCCAAGAAGACCCAGGCGCTCCCGATGCTGAAGGAATCAGCCCACGAGATCTGGCTGGCGGGACTCGGCGCGTTCGCCCTGGCGGGCGATGAGGGCAGCCGGCTGTTCAAGCAGCTGGTGAAGAAGGGCGAGGGCGTGGAGCAGGTGAACAAGGGGCGGATCAACCGGTTGTCGAGCCGTGCCGCGGATTTCCGCGGTGAGGCGCGGTCGGCCGTGTCCCGGGTGACGACCCCCATCGAGGCCGGCATGACGAATGCCATGAATCGGCTCGGCGTCCCGACCCGCAAGGAGATCGCGACCCTGACCAAGCGGGTCGAGGAGCTCACTCGGGTGGTCGCCAAGTCCAAGACGCAGGCGCGGAAGACCCGTCGCACGCCGAAGGTTGCCTAGGTCAACGCCCAAGCGGGGTATCCATGACCACCTCACGCCGTGGGCGGCGGGGTCACCGGCTGGGGCTTGCCCTGGCCGGTGGAGGCCCGGCGGGCGCCGTGTACGAGATCGGCGCACTCCGGGCCCTCGAGGAGTCGATCGACGGCCTCGACCTGAACCAATGTGATGTCTATGTCGGCGTCAGCGCTGGCGGCTTTGTCGCCGCCTCGCTGGCAAATGGCCTGACGCCTTCCCAGCTGGTTCGCGGCCTGGTGACGGATGAGCCGGGCGAGCATCCGTTCGACCCCACCAGCTTCTTCCGGCCGGCCTATCGCGAATGGGCCCGCCGTGGCATGCAGCTGCCCGGTCTGCTCGCCCATGCCCTGTGGCAGATCGCCAGCGCGCCACACGATGAGACGCTGATGAAGTCCCTGATCCGCTTCTCCCGGGCACTCCCGCTCGGACTCTTTGACAACGAACCGATCCGGCGGAATCTCGAACGCACCTTTGCGATCAAGGGTCGCACCGATGACTTCCGCGAGCTCTCGCGGAAGCTCTTTATCGTGTCGGCGGACCTGGAAGCAGGCACGCCGATCGTCTTCGGGTCCAGCGGATGGGATCACATCCCCATCTCCCGCGCGGTGCAGGCGAGCACAGCCGTCCCCGGCCTGTACCCGCCGGTCGAGATCGATGCACGCCTGTGCGTGGATGGCGTCCTGCTGAAGACGCTGCATGCGTCTGTGGCGCTGGAGCATGGCGTGGATCTGCTGCTCTGCCTGAATCCGCTCGTCTCGATGGACGTGGCCGCGGGAGAGGCCAAGGGCAAGTTGCAGCCGGGCGCACTGCTGCGGCGCGGCATGCCGGCGATTCTCTCCCAGACCTTCCGGACCATGATCCACTCGCGGATGGTGGTGGGCATGGCCGGCTATGGTGCCCGCTATCCCGACGCGGATGTGGTGCTGTTCGAGCCGGAGCGCGACGAGTACCGGCTGTTCTTCAGCAACATCTTCAGCTTCAGTTCGCGGCGGGACATCTGCCAGATTGCCTACGCCGCGACCCGGCGGGATCTCTGGCGCCGGCGCACGACGCTGGATGCGATGCTCCGGCGCCACGGCCTGCGGCTGCGGATGGACGTGCTGCAGGATCAGGAGCGGGATATCTGGGAGGGGATGGGGCTCCCCCGCAGCAGTGTCTCGAATGCAGTGGGGGACCGCCTCACCCGGGCGCTGGATCGGCTGGCGACGGTGCGGCAGCCAGGGCGGCGGGTCCGGCAGGCAGGTACGCGCCGCGCCGTTTAGGGGCGACTGGCTCCGTCGCCCCTAGAGCGCGCGGAGTGCTTCGAACTCTTCTTCAAACGCCCGGATCAGGTCGTGGGGGTCCCGCACCAGTTCGGTGTCGGCGAGGACGCCGATCTGGACACCGCCCGCAAAGCTGAGTATCGAAATACCCACCCCGATGTCCGCCCGCTGCGGCACGAAGAACATCAGGCTGCGCACCCGCCGTCCCGCCAGCGTGATGTCGCGCTGTGGTCCGGGCACATTGGTGACTACCGCGGTGCACTTGTTGGCGAGAAAGTCGATGAGCCCGCGGCTGACCACCTGTGGGAGCAGGGTGAGCATGGCGCGCTGGATGCCGTAGACGACGATCGGCACAACGGACTGCTTGAGCGCATCCATCTGGACTTTCACCGCCCGGACACGATTCCCGATCTGTTCGACCCCCGCCGGCAGTTCGAGTGGGACCGCGGCGAAGCGGTTCTCGAGCTTGAGCGGTTCGTGTGCGCCGCGGACGTTCACCGGCATCGAAATGTGGAGCGTCTCGACCATCTCCCCGGCATGACGGACGAGATACCGGCTGAGCGCGCCGGTGACCATCGCCATCAGGACATCGTTCACCGTGGCATCGAGCCGGATCCGGGCTTCCTTGATGACCGCCAGATCGAAGGGCGCGGTCCACGCGACCTGCTTCCTCCCCGATACTTTCGCGCCGTGCAGGGCGTGGCGATCGGGCCGCCAGAGCATTCGCTTGAGCAGGATGCCCGGCGCGGCGAAGGGAACGCTCAGCGCCTTGAGAAGACCCTTCCCCATCGCGCCGGCGGCGGGTCGGATGCCTCCCCGGGCCGGGGCCGTCTCGTGCTCCGACGTCATCTCTTCCATCAGCGCGAAGATCACCGACACGAGGGCGATGCCGTCGCCGATGCTGTGGTGAATCCGTCCCAGCACCGCGCTCCCGTCGGTGCCGAAGTGCTCGATGAACTGGAACTGCCAGGGCGGGAAGTCCGGTGGCAGCGGCGCCGATGCTTCGGCGCCGATGTACTCCTGCAGCTCCTCGGTGGTTGCCAGATGGGAAATCCGCGCCGGCACAATCTGGCGGGCAATGTCGAAGGCGGGGTCCGTCTCCCAGTACGGTACGCCCCGGACCCAGGCGAGCCGGTCGCGGAAGCGGGCATACGGCTGACCACCACCGGCGTCGATCACCCGTCGCTGAAAGGTGTCACGGAAGGTGGCAAGGTCCATCCGGTCGGTGATGAACACCCCGTTGATCACCATCAGGTTGGTGGCGGTGTCCTGCAGCCAGACGGCATCGTTTCCTGAGACCCGTTCGCGCATCGCGTCAGCTCCGTCGGATGGCGAGGAAGAAGGCGATCACGAACAGCCCGCCCCAGACCGGCCAGGGAGCGGCGAAGCCCATCGAGATGGCCCCCGCCACGAGGCAGGAGCCGGCGATCAGCGTGCCGCGCAATCCCGAGAGCGGATTCTCCGATGGCGTGCGGGCGACGCGCTCGAGCACCCGGAGCCCGTCGGTGACGAGGAGCGGCATCTTGGCCATCGCGTCGACCATGTCCGGTGCTCCCCGCATCCCCTCGGTCAGCAGCCGCAGTGGACTGAACTGCTGGATGAACAGGGCGCGGATATGCCGCTTGGAGACCTCGGCGACATCGAAGCCGGGCAGCAGTACATGGCCGACGCCCTCGAAGGTCACCAGCGCCTTGACCATCAGCACGAGTTCCACGGGGAAATACATCCCATACTGCGCGCCACGACTCAGCGAGTCGAGGATGAGCTGTCCCAGCGAGTAGCCCTCGAAGGTCGAAGTCCGCTTCCACCTATTGGCGATCTCGGCGGCCTCGCGCCTGAAGGCCGCCGGGTTGGCGCCGGGTCCGGGTTTGGCGATGGCCGCGAGGTACCGGGCGGAGTTGTCGGCATCTCCCATGACCAGTGCGAAGTAATAGTAGAGCAACCCGCGCCGGAGGTCCTCGTCGAGCCGGCCCACCATGCCCAGGTCGATGAAACCGAGCTTGGGACCGGGGAGGATCATGAGATTGCCGGGGTGCAGGTCGGCGTGAAAGAACCCATCGCGGTAGAGCATCCGGATGATCGACTCGGCGCCGCGATCGGTGATGTGCCGCCGCTCCTCTTCGGGGAGAGCCTGGGCGGCATCGGAATCGGGGCGGATTCCGTCGAAGAACTCCATTGTGAGAATGCTGCGACCCGAGAGGTCACGGTAGATCTCGGGAAAGACCACGTCAGGGGTATCGGCGAAATTGGCCGCGAAGGTTTCGGCGTTGTCGGCTTCGCGACGCAGGTCGACTTCGCGCAGGGTGTATTCGCAGAACTCGGTCACCAGCTGCTTGGGCTGAAATCGGGGAATGATCAGTTCGGCCAGGCTGCCGAGGAGGCCGAGCAGCTTGGCGTCGCGCTGCAGCGTCTCGCGAATGCCCGGCTTGACCACCTTGATGATGACCGGATCGCCCTCATGGGTCGTGGCCCGGTGCGTCTGCCCGATCGAGGCCGATCCGATGGGGATCGCATCTATCTGCAGGAAGAGTTCCGCGACCGGCCGGCGGAGATCCTTTTCGATGATGGAAACCAGTACCGGCAGCGGGACCACCGGCAACTGATTGAGCAGCGACTTGAGTTCGTTGGTGATGGTCTTCGGGAGCAGGTCTTCCCGGAGACTCAGGATCTGTCCCAGCTTGATATAGGTGGGCCCGAGCCGCTCCAGCCGGCGGCGGAACTGCACGGCGAAGGACTGGGCGCGCAGCTCGCGGTCCACGAACGGGGCGGAAAACACGGCTACCAGCCGGAGCAGCAGGAACTTCACGCCGCGGCCGGTGCCCTCCGCCCGTTCGTGCCGGACATAGGCCGCGAGCCCGCCGAAGAGCAGGCCGAGGAAGTGGCGATAGGTCGCCGCGAAGCGGGTGAGCAGGCCCGGCGGGCTCGTCACCCGCATGATCTCGAAGCCGCGGGCCCGCAGCAGGTCTTCGTTCGAGGTGTCAGCGATTGCGCCCATACTCCTCGTGCGACGACACCCACTCCAGTGACGAGATGGCCGCGGCCAGGGAGACCTCTCCCGCCAGCACCACCCCGGCGATGATCTCCGCCAGCTTGTTCACCTTGCCTTTGCCGACACAGCCCAGCACCTCGAGGCATTCGCGCTGGGTGGGCAGCCCGGTGCCGCCGCCGTGGGTGGCCACGATCAGCGACGGTATGGTGATCGACAGATAGAGATCCTTCTCGGGCGTCAGTTCGGCGTACGCGATGCCGGCCGAACCTTCGGCCACGTTGGCCACATCCTGCCCGGTCGCGATGAACATGGCGGTAATGGCGTTGGGCGAGTGTGCGCCATTGTTGTTGGCGCCCGAGAGGATCGAGCCCACGTTTGCCACAGCCCCATGGTAGACCAGGCTCTCCGGCTCCACCCGCATCACATCGAGCAGGACTGCCCGCTTGATCACGCACTCGGCGGTGACCCGCTTGCCCCGGGTTCGCATGAGGTTGACCTGGGAGGCCTTCTTGTCGGTGGCCAGGTTGGACTCGAGGAAGAACCGCCGGATGGTCTTGTTGTGCTCCAGGATCCAGGAGCAGGCCGCGAAGGTGGCCCGGCCGACCATGTTCTGTCCCGCCGCGTCGCCGGTGGAGTAGTTGAAGCGCAGATATGCGAATTTGCTCGCCAGATAGGTGTCGATGTACTGCAGCTTGCCGACGCGGGTGGTGCTCTCCGCCTCACGGCGGATGTCGTCCATGTTGGCATCCACCCAGTCCCGGAACGCGCGAGCCTCGCGGGCGCTGTCAAAGACGAAGACCGGGGCCCGCTGCATGTGGTCGCCCTGGACGGTGCAAGTCACCCCACCCGACAGGTTGAGCACCTTCATGCCGCGATTATAGGACGCCACCAGAGTTCCCTCGGTAGTGGCGAGGGGAATGATGAATTCTCCCTGGGCATGCTCGCCGTTGACCTTGAGGGGCCCGGCGAATCCCAGCGGGATCTGGGCCACCCCGCTGAAATTCTCGATGTTGCCCTTTGTCGTCTTCGGATCAAAGGAGTACTTGCCCACGTGCTGCAGATTGGCGCCGGTGATCTGTTTGATGAACCGGTGCCGCTCCTGGATGATCTCCGGGGTGTAGTTGTCTTCCTTCGAGTAGGGTACCGACGTCAGCTTTCGCTGAGGCTCGGCCACGTGGTCCTTGACCTTGAAGGAGAGACTGCCCAGGCCCTGCACCTCGATGCCGATTTCGATCTCGTGGGTTCCGTCGGGCAGCTGGTGTCCCGGCGCCCGGAGGTGTGCCACCTGCTTGAGCGGGAACGAATGCGGAGAGTCGGGCGTGACCGCCGTGGCGGCGCGCCACCGGCCATCTCCCAGATCCACCTCCAGCTGTGCGGCAGGAAACTCCTGATGATCGAACTTCACCCGTACGATCCGGGTGAGAGTCACGTCGCTCAGCCGGTTCTTCAGGCTGAAGCGGAAGCCGTTCGGCTCGTTGGTGAGCGAGCCGAAGGTGTACAGTTGGCGAAGCAGCAACTGGGGAATCTTCATCGGGCAGATCCGGGGGAAGGGGGCCGTGGCATTAATGTGTCACACCATTCGACTCGCCGCCAACTCAACCGTCCCGGGGAAGGATGCCAGCGTCCAGGTCCCGGAGGAGAGCGGCGACTTCGCGGGGGCGTTCGGTCGGAACGGCGTGTCCCACGCCGGGGTAGGTCACCAATCGGGAGCGGGGCAATCGGCGGTGCATGGCCTCGGACCAGCGGGGGCGGAGCACCTTGTCGGCGGCGCCCGTGATGATGAGCGTCGGTGTGGGCACCTCGCCCAGTCGATCGAGCAGGGAGGGGCGCCCCGCCACCGCCCGAAGGGCCTGGATCAGCGCGGGGCCGCTCATGGCCTGCACCACACTCTCCCAGCGTTTCACCTCGCCCGGATTGGCCTTCCGGAACCCCGGGCTGAAGGCGCTCCGCGACGCCTCATGGGCGAGGAACCTGGGCGGGCCCGTGAGTTCGATGATCCTGGCCAGGGTCCTGATTTCCACGCCACGGAAGAGTTCCTCCGCGGCCGCGCTGGTGCCGATCAGGGCGAGCCCGTTGAGGCGGTCGGCGTGCCGGAGGGCGAAGTCGGCGGCCGCCATCCCGCCCATACTGAAGCCGGCGAGGGTAAGGCGGTCCACGCCGAGCTGCTCCACGATCGACTGGAGGTCCTCGGCGAGATCGGCGATGGCCCATGGAGCGGCGGGGGCGTCGCTGCGGCCGTGTCCCCGGAGGTCGGGCACCAGCACACGGTGATCGCGGGCCAGCTCGGTGGCGAGCGCCTTGAACATCCCGGCATCGCACCACATCCCGTGGGCCAGGAGCACGACCGGCCCGGCGCCAATGTCATCCACGCAGAGCCGGAGCTTGCCCCGGGCAACCCAGCGCTCGGTCACGTCGGAGGTGCCTCGGGCGGAGTCGATGCGGAGTGAAGGTCGGCACGCGTGTCCACGTCGGGATTGGCTCCGGGGAGATCGATGATACAGACCGCGTCGGGATGGGCAAGAAAGACGGGGCCCAGCCCGGTGTCGCCGCGGAGCGCCTCGACCAGCGGCCAGCTCGAGCGGTCCAGCAGTACCGGGTGCCCGGGTTCCGCCGGCTGCAACGCGTAACGCGGCCGGATGCTCATGCCGCGCGTGCGCCATACGTCGACCAGTCGAGCGATGGTGTCTAGGCTCAGGCGCGGCTGATCGGCGAGCACGATCAGCGCCGCCCCCGCCCGGGGTTCCACCCGCTCCAGCGCGGTCAGACCGGCCTGGAGCGACGAGGCGAGCCCGGTGGCCGCGTCCGGATTCTCAACCAGCCGGAGCCCCGTCGGTCCCAGCCGCCTGGCGAGTGCCGTGGCATGGGGGGGTACGACGGCGACTCCGCCCGCCAGGACGCCGGTGGCGATGGCCTCCGCCAGGGTGGCGCCGGCATGGGTCACCAGCGGACGACCAAGCAGCGGCGCCAGCAGCTTCCCGCCGCCAAAACGCGAACCGGCGCCGGCGGCCAGGAGAACGGCATAGGCAGCCGCCTCGGGTTGGACAGACACGGGGGAAATGGGGGCGAAACTGAGAAGAGGACTCGGCCTTAGACCGCCGGGCCGCGGTGCGGCGGGCAGGTGGCGAGCCAGGCCTGCTCGACGGGATCGAAGATGCGGGAGCGGGTGAGGAAGCGAACGCCGACCGGCGCCTCGAGCGAGAAACCGCCACCGCGGCCCGGGACCACGTCGATGATCAATTGGGTGTGCTCCCAGGCCTCGTACTGCAGCCCGCCGATATAGAACGGAGTCCCGCCGATCTCACCCAGCAGGACGTCACGGGCGCCGATCCGGAATTCGCCACGGGGATAGCACATCGGCGAGCTGCCGTCGCAGCAGCCCCCCGACTGGTGGAACAACCGCGGGCCGTGCTCCGCCACCAGTGTGCGACGCACGGCCGCCGCCGGCTGGGTGACCAGCACCCGCGGGACGGGGTGCTGGTCGTCCGGATGAGCAGAACTCAGAAGAAACCCAGCTTCTTGGGGCTGTAGCTGACCAGCATGTTCTTGGTCTGCTGGTAGTGATCCAGCATCATCTTGTGGTTTTCCCGGCCCATGCCGGACTGCTTGTACCCGCCGAAGGCCGCGTGGGCGGGGTAGAGGTGGTAACAGTTGGTCCACACCCGCCCGGCCTTGATTGCTCCGAAGAAAGTTGCGGTGCCCGCCGGCGGCCCGATCCGGGCGCCTCGTTCACTCGTACTGACCAATTCGCC
>JANOFA010000550.1:0-5281 GCA_031413355.1 Gemmatimonadota bacterium
CCGTACAACTGGGCGGCCAGCGTCTTGTTGTGAGAGAGGACCAGGGTCGGCTTGCCGTAGTTGGCGATGGCATGGGCCAAGGTCATGGTCTTTCCCGACCCGGTGACCCCGAGCAGCGTCTGGTACCTGTCGCCCCGCTTCAGCCCAGCGGTGAGCTGGGCAATGGCCCGGGGCTGATCACCGGCGGGCTCGAAGGGCGCGACAACCTGAAAAGCGGGGCTCGACATGGCCGCAATATAACACCGGTGCCGGGAAATATTCGGGGAGCCGGCCTACGCCTTCATCGCCCCGAGGGCGATGATCCGCTTCCACACCTCCGGTGGCACCGGCATGACGGAAAGCCGCGACATGCGGATCAGGGGAAACTCCTTGAGTTCGGGTTCCGCCTTCAGCGCGGCAAGGGAAACCGGAGTGGGCAGCCGTGCCTCGGCGGCGATATCCACCACGACAACCCGGGGATCGTCCTGACTGGGGTCCTGATAGGCGGCCTTCATCACCTTGCCCGTTCCAACCACCGCCTTGTCGGCGCCGGAGTGATAGATCAGCAGGCGATCGCCCGCCTTCATGGCGCGCAGGTGCTGCAACGCGAGGTTGTTGCGGACCCCGTCCCAGGTGGTGCGCTGCTCCTGGAGGAGCCGGTCAAAGCTGTAGGTCTTCGGCTCGGTCTTCAGCAGCCAGGAGGCGGGCATGGGACTCGTCGGGTAGGCGGAGGTGGGGGGCTAGGATATCGGGCGCGGCGGGCGGGGCAAGGTCGGGCCATGTAACAGGGCAAGCGGCGCGGGTGACGGGAGATCAGCTGCCGCCGGAGGCCTCGCGCCGCTCCACGTCGGTGATGCCGCGGACCTTGCGGATGACCTTGATGACCTTGGCCAGGTGAATCCGGTTATCCACCTCCACCACGATGGTACTGAGGACGGTGCCGTCGCGGGTGCTCAACTCGGCGGCCTTCACATTGGTGCCGCTCTGGCTGATCGCCTGCATCACGTCGGCGTAGAGCCCGCGGCGATCCTCGCCACTCACCACCAGCTGGACGGCAAAGGCCTCGCCCTTCACCTCCTGCCAGTCGATCTCGACCCGGCGCCCTTCCGCCGTGAGGGTCAGGAGATTGGGGCAGTCCGCCCGGTGAATCGAGATGCCGCGGCCCTGAGTCACATAGCCCACCACCTGATCTCCCGGCACCGGCTGGCAGCACTGGGCGTAGCGCACCATCAGGCCGGAGAGGCCCTGAATCCTGATGCCACTGCCGAGCCGGATCCGGTCGATGACCCGCCCGATCACTCCCGGTTTCTGCTCCTGCAGGTCATCGGCCGGCACATCGGGGTAGAGCGCGCGCATGGCCTGCATGATCGTGACGTCGCCCCGGCCGAGGGCGGCCTCCAGCAGGCGGCCATCGGCGAGGCCGAGCGATTCAGCGGCATGCTTCAGCTTCTCGGATTCGGGGCCGGAGAGGCGGCGCCGCTTGGTCTCGCGCGCGAGAAGGTCGCGGCCGAGCACCACTGCCTCCTCATCCTCCTGGTGCCGGATCCACGCCTTGATCTTGTGCCGGGCGCGGGCCGTCTTGACGTGGGCCAGCCAGTCGCGGCTGGGCCGCGGATTGGGACCGGTGAAGATCTCCACCGTGTCGCCGTTCTTCAGCTCGCGGTGGAGTGGCGCGATCCGGCCATTCACCTTGGCGCCCTGACAGCGGAAGCCGACGTCGGTGTGGACCATGAAGGCGAGGTCGATCGGCGTGGCGCCCTTGGGCAATTGCTTGACGTCGCCCTTGGGCGTGAAGACGAAGATCTCGTCCTGGAAGAGATCGACCTTGAGGAATTCGAGGAACTCCTCCGGCGAGTGGGCATCCTGCTGCAGCTCGAGCAGCTGGCGGAACCAGCTGAAGCTCTGCTCGACATCCTTGCTCTTGGGGTCGCTCTTGTAGAGCCAGTGCGCCGCGATACCGTATTCTGCCGTGCGGTGCATCTCCACCGTCCGGATCTGCACTTCGAAGAGATGGCCGCCGGGCCCGAAGATCGTCGTGTGCAGCGACTGGTAGGCGTTGGACTTGGGACTCGCGATATAGTCCTTGATGCGCTCCTGCAGCGGCGTCCAGGTGTGGTGGATCACGCCGAGAACGTGGTAGCACTCCTGCACATTCTTGACCATCACCCGGATGGCCATCAGGTCGTAGATCTCGTCGAATGGCTTGTTGCGCCGCTTCATCTTCTGGTAGATCGACCAGAGGTTCTTGGGCCGGCCGGTGACATCGACGCCCTCGAGCCCCGCCTGCTTGAGCTCGTGTTCCAGCGGTGTCTTGAGCTTGAGGATCAACTCCTCCCGTTCGGTCCGCTGGGCGGAAACCTGCAGCGAGAGCGCCTTGTAGTCCTCCGGCTCGAGGTACTTGAAGGTCAGGTCTTCGAGTTCCGCCTTGATGCCGGCCATGCCGAAACGGTGGGCCAGGGGTGCGTAGATCTCGCGGGTTTCAGTGGCGATGCGCTGGCGCTTCTCCGGGGACAGCGGATCGAGGGTCCGCATGTTATGCAGCCGGTCGGCCAGCTTGATGATGATGACGCGGGCGTCCTTGGCGATCGACAGCAGCAGCTTGCGATAGTTCTCCACCTGCTGCTCGGCGGTGGAGCGGAAGGTCAGGCTGGCGATCTTGGTGAGACCATCCACGATGCCCGCGACTTCGATCCCGAACTCGCGGGCGATATCCTCGGTGCGGATATCGGAGTCCTCGACCACATCATGCAGCAGGGCGGCGACGATCGAGGTGGTATCGAGCTGCTGCTCCATCAGGGTGCAGGCGACCGCGATCGAGTGATGGATGAAATCTTCGCCGGACACCCGCTTCTGGCCGCGGTGGGCTGACGCGCTGAAGCGGAGCGCACGATCAATCTGGTCGAGATCCAGCCGGTCACGGTGGCGCTCGAGCAGGGTGCGGAATTCCGGGGCGATGTCGGGCAGGGTACCAGTCACAGCAGTCCCGCGGTTACAAAGCTCAGAAAACGGTCGCCAGCGACGATCACATGATCATACACCGGCAGGTCCAGAAGGCGACCCGCCTCCACCAGCTGGCGGGTCACCGCCTGGTCCTCCGGTGACGGCGTCGGGTCGCCGCTCGGGTGGTTGTGCACGACGATGATCCCGGCGGCGGCCTCCGCGATCGCGGCCCGAAACACTTCCCGCGGATGCACCAGCGCACTGTTCAGCAGCCCACGGGAAATCAGCACATCCCGTCGCACCCGGCTCTGGCTGTCGAGCGCCAGGACATGGAACTCCTCGACCGCCAGGTCCCGCAGCCGGGGACCGAGCAGCGCCGCTACATCCGCCGGATCCCGGATCAGCGGCAGCAGCGGCCGCTGCTCCTGCAGCAGGCGCGTCGCCATCTCAAAGGCGGCGAGCAAGCGGGCGGCCTTGGCTGCGCCAATACCGACAGTCCGGGTCAACTCCGCCGGGGGCCGAGCGGCAAGTCCTCGGAGCGACCCACCACCCCGCTCCAGCAGCTGTGTGGCGATGGCGGACGCCGGCAACCCCCCGCCACCCGTCCCCAGCAGGATGGCGACCAGTTCGGTGGAGGTCAACGCACTCGCCCCCAGGCGCCAGAGGCGTTCGCGGGGGCGGTCGGTCGCGGTAGCAATGCAGTCGGAAGTCGTCATCCGCCGAGCATACCACGATGGTCGTTGGCGGGAGGTGCCTGAAAATGCGGGGTGGGGGAGAAAATGCCGCTCGTCCGGGCGGGCGCGACGATAGGGGCGCGGAGAGTGGGGCGGAAGTGCGGCGGGGCTGAGACCCGCCCTTGCTACCGCCCCTACTTCCCTGCCCCGTGGCACTTCTTGTATTTCCTGCCCGACCCGCAGGGACAGGGATCGTTGCGACCGGCCTCCGCGCCGCCGGTGGGAGCGGCGGACACCAGCGGCCCGCGGTTGGTTGTGATCGGCGGCGGTGCGGGCATCCGCGGACCGATCTGCGGTGGCTGCGTCATCCGCGCCTCCGGGGCGAACATGTCATCCGACCCGGTCGAGGCGGGGCCGGTCTCGGTGCGCGGCGCCGGACGCGGCGGGGCCGGCCGGGGCCCCTCCGCGGACACCTGGATCTTGAGGAAGCGTTCGGTGAAGGTCGCGTGGATGTCGCGCATGAGGTCCTCGAACATCTCGAAGGCCTCCTTCTTGTACTCCACCAGCGGATCCCGCTGCCCATAGGCGCGGTACTGGATGGCGTTGCGGAGCTGGTCCAGATCGTAGAGGTGATCCTTCCACTTCTCGTCCAGCACCGTGAGCATCACGGTCGAGAGCACCTGGTGATCGACGTCGGCCGCCCCAACCTGCTTCCCGAAATCAACCAGATATTCCAGCTTGCGGTGAAACGCCTCCCGGCCGGCGTCGCGGGCGGCGGCCAGCAGCAGCGGCTGCGTCGGTGTCTTTCCGGCCTCGTCGATGTCATCCGCCTGCACCAGGTACTGTTGCAACAGGGTGGTCTGGATGCCGGCCCGGTCCCAGTCCTCAGGCCGTTCCGCGTCCACGATGCTGAGCATGACCACGCGCTCCACCGCCCGGTCGACCATGCGGGTGGCTTCCGCCTTGAGCTGCTCGCCCCGTTCCAGGGCAAAGAGGCGCAGCGAATAGACGACTTCACGCTGCTGGTTCATGACGTCGTCGTACTCCAGCAGCCGTTTCCGGCTCTGGAAGTTCTGCAGCTCGACCCGCTTCTGCGCCTGACTGATGGCGCCGGTCACCCAGCGGTGCGAGATGACCTCGTTCTCTTCCGCCCCGCCCTTGTCCATCCACCCCGCGATCCGGTCGGAGCCGAACATCCGCATCAGGTCATCTTCCAGCGACAGGAAGAAGAGCGAGCGTCCGGGATCGCCCTGCCGGCCGGCGCGGCCGCGGAGCTGGCGGTCGATACGGCGGGACTCGTGCCGTTCGGTGCCGATGATCTGCAGACCGTCGGTGTCGTCCACCTTCAGGACTTCGGCGCCGAGTTTGATGTCGGTACCACGGCCGGCCATGTTGGTCGCGATGGTGATGGCCTTGCCCGCGCCGGCGTTCGCCACGATTTCGGCTTCCCGCTGGTGATACTTGGCGTTGAGCACCTCGTGCTTGAGCCCGCGCCGCTTGAGCTGGCGCGAGAGGGTCTCCGACATCTCCACGCTCACCGTGCCGATCAGGATCGGGAGGCCAGCGGCATGCAGCCGCTCCACCTCGTCCAGAATGGCGTTGTTCTTCTCCCGCCGGGTCTTGTAGATCCGGTCCTCCTCGTCCAGCCGGCGCACCGGCCGGTTGGGCGGCACGACCGCGACATCGAG
>JANOFA010000551.1:0-1915 GCA_031413355.1 Gemmatimonadota bacterium
ACCGGCGATCCGGCTGCGCCGCCACCACCACCAGCAGAGGGGCAGCAGGAGGATCAGCAGGAGCCACGGCCGTGCGAAGCTCACCTTGCGGATTCCGCTGGCGCCAGGATGCGGGCCCGTAACTCCTCCGCCCGCGCCGCGAGGGCCAGCAACTCCCCCTGCCCGCCGTCACTGAATTGGGCCATCTGCAGCGCCCGCAATACCGTCGCCACTTCATCGGCCGGCCACCCTGGTCGTTGTTCTTCCACGATCCGCACCAGGCGACTGTCCACCACACCGGCGGGGACGCCAGGCAGCTGACCGAGCATCGCGGTGCGAAGTTCGCGATGCGCGATCGCGGCGACTGCGCGGCTCTCGCCCGCTTCGCTCCACCGGGCCAAAGGCAGCGCCGTGGCGCTGGCGTCCGGTGTCAGAGCGGGCATCGGCGGACCCCGCCGGAACCACCACCAGCGCACCGGGAGGAAGATGAGTGTCGCGATCAGCAGAAAGGTCACCAGCGGCCACGGCGCGGTGATCCGCTGACTCACGAGGCCGGCCTCGGGCTGCACGGCCAGGCGTTCAGGGGCGCTATCGGCTGGCAGAACGCTGAGGACCTGGAGCGTGCGACGCTCCGGCGCCAGGGAATCGGTATGACCGTCAGCCAGTACGACGACCGGACCCGGGATGACCACGGCGTGCGATCCCGGTCTCCATGCCACGGCAGGATAGGCCACGATGACCTCGCCTCCCACTCGACGAAGCACCGGGCGGCCGAGGAGGCCGATGTCGCCCTCCGGCGTCCAATCTGCGGGCCGCACGTCGGCCCCCGCAGGGAGCGTGACCGTGCGTTCGATCCAGATAGTGTCGCCCACCGTCGGGAGTCCGGCCTGCAGCAGCACGAGCAGCGCGGCGATCATCGCTGCAGCCGCCGGGTGCGCAGCGCGAAGGCACGCCGCAACGCGCTGGCATACTCCCGCGAGGTGTCGAGCAGCACATGATCCACCCCAGCGGCGCCGAAGGCCCGGCTCCGTTCCTCACGCCGCCGTTCCGCCAGGGCGCGCAGCCGCCCCCGTGTCGCACGGTCCCCGGTATCCACCACGCGCCGCTGGCCAGTTTCCGCATCCTCGAGATCCAGCCAGCCGGCATCCGGCAGGTTCACTTCGCGGGGGTCCTCGACTGCGATCGCGACCACATCGTGCCGGACACTCAGCTGGCGCAGCGGCTGCTCCCAGTCCTTCGCCAGGAAATCGGACAGCACGACGACGATGCTCCGGTGCCGCAGCAGGCCGGTGGCGTACCGGAGTGCCCCGGCGAGATTGGTCCGGCGACTGCCCGGCTGAAAGGCGACGAGATCCCGGATCACCCGCAGCGCATGCCGCCGGCCCTTGGCCGGAGGAATGACCCGCTCGATCTTGTCGGCAAAGAGCAGTGCGCCCACCCGGTCGTTGGTGTTGGCGGCGGCGAGCGCCAGCACCGAGGCGACCTCGATGGCGAGCGCCGACTTGGTGCGTGGCGTCCCGAACCAGGTCGAGCCCGACAGGTCCACGATCAGGAGCAGGGTGAGTTCCCGCTCCTCCATGTAGGTCTTGATGTAGGGGTGTCCGAGACGGGCGGAGACGTTCCAGTCGATGGAGCGGAAGTCATCGCCGTGCTCATACTGTCGCACTTCGGCGAACTCGAGGCCCTGCCCGCGGAACACGGAGCGGTACTCGCCCGCAAAGAGCGCGCTCACCAGCCCGCGCGAGCGGAGCTCGATGGCGCGGACCTGCTTCAGGATGTCGGGGGAGATGGGGGGCATGGGGCGTGTCAGCGGTGCCGGATGCCGTGTAGGGGCCGCATATATGCGGCCCGTACTACGGCACCGGCACCGCATCCAGGATCCGCGACACGACCTGATCGCTGTCGACCTCTTCGGCCTCGGCCTCGAAGGTGGCAG
>JANOFA010000552.1:0-2480 GCA_031413355.1 Gemmatimonadota bacterium
GGCGGGAAACCACTTGGCCCGCTGCTGGTCGCGCCACACCATGAACTCCGGCGCCCGGCCGATGTCGAATTCATCGAGGAACCCGCCCACCTCCAGCGGCGGCGTGATCTCGTCGCCGAGGATGTCGCCAGTCGTCAGGCGCGTGAGGTCGACTTCGAGGTCGGTCGCGACAAACCGCACCGTGTCCCGGGTGGATTCGAAAGTCCGCAGTCCCATCTTGCCGCGAATGACCGAGAGGGCAGTCGCGAGCGAGTGGCGCCCCTCGGCCGGTGAGGCCTCTGGCCAGAGCAGATCGGCCAGCCGGTCCCGCCGGTGGCGTCGGCGTGGCTCCACCGCGAAGAAGACCAGCAGTGCGAGGTGCTTGCGGGTGCGGAACCGGATGGGCTCACCGGTCGGGCCCCGGAGTTCCGGGACCCCAAGGCAGCGGAGGGCGTGGCGGGGAGGCATGCGCTATCGGTAAGGTGGGAGGCTCAACCGAGTGTCAAAGTCCGCCGCCGGCCCGGCGGCAGCGCTCGCTGCAGTACTTCACGTCGGCCCAGACCCGCTCCCACTTCTTCCGCCAGGTGAACGGCTTGCCGCAGCGTGCGCAGTCCTTGGCGGGGCGCTCGGAAGGGGGACGATGGCGACCGGGAACTGGGGGCATCCCGGGATTCTGCCGCCGGCAAGCGACACCGCAAGGGGGTATCTAGATTCAGGAGACCTCACTTCGGAACTTTGCCATGCCGTGTGCCCGCCGATCGCCTCTCGCCCCCGTCCTGCTCCTCCTGCTGCTGCCCGGCTGCGGTGAGGTCGTCGCGGGCGGTGGGGGCGGTGGGCCCTCCGTCGGCCAGCGCTACGAGCTGATGCTCGCGGCACAGGACGAGATCGAGGCGAGCTCAAATGCCTTTACCGTCGCGGGCATCGGCCTTCCGCCCGGGGTCACGCTCCCTGCCGGCTGCTCTGATACTTCGTCGACCGCGGATGCCGACGGCGACGGTGTACCGACCAACGCCACCTTCACGTTCACCAATCCCCCGTGCGGCATCACAGGGGTGCGCGGCGGTACGCTGGGCCTCACCGGCAGTATCCAGGTGCAGGATGCGAGCAGCGGCAACAACACCGCCTGGTCCACCACGCTGACCAACCTCGCCTGGCAGGCGACCGACTCCGGGAATACCCGGACCTACACCGCGACCCGGAACGGCACCCGGGCCCGGGGCATCGGCACTGGGGGGAAGGCCACCATCATCACCGATGTCACCACGATCCAGGACCGCCCCAACGTGGTGGACGCGACGGTCGACATGCAGCTGACGACGTCCTTCACCCCCGCCGCCGGGTCCACACTCACCCCCGACCAGCCACCGCCCAGCGGCACGCTGATCCTGCTGGGCACGCTCCGCTGGCGCCGCAGCAGCGAGGACTGGCAGCTCGATGTCGGCACGATCACGCCGCTGGTGTATGACTCGACCTGCGCCGGTCCGCAGCGGATCACGGCCGGCCAGCTGGCCCTGAGCGGCACGGTCCACAACCAGGACGGCACGCTCACGCTGGTCTGGTCGGGTTGCGGCACGGACCCTGCTCGGTCGTGGACGCCGTCCGGTTCCTAGGGGCTCTGGGGGCCGGCCTGCATCACCCGGTCAGTGGGGCTGATATCACAGCTTTTCCCCGTTGCCGGACGCTATGTTCCGGTTTGGCAGGCACTTGATCGGACAGGCATCGCTCGGCCCCACATGCTCAGGAGGTAGTATGCAGTCGGTGCGCAAACTCGGGTATTACGCCGTGAGTCTCGCAGGAATGCTGGCCGTCGCCGCCTGTGGCGGGGATAGTGGGCCAGCCGGATCCACCACAGTCAGTTCGGCGCAGGCGGGAGTATTGGCCGCCGAGGCCTCCGGTCAGGTCGGTGATATTGCGGCGGGGCTGGCCAGCTTTGATTTCACCGGCGGCTCGCTCGGCGATGGGGCTTTTTCCCGGAAGGCCCTGCGCGGGCGGATGACCACGCTGGAGCGGGTGGTGCCAAACCGCTACCGCGGCCAGTTGGCCATGCTGCGACGGGATATCGGCGGTTGTGATCCGACCGCGACAGGCGACACTCTCGATAGCGATGGCGACGGGATCGAGAACAACGCCACCTACACCTTCACCGCCGCGAACTGTTTCTATCAGGACACGCTCGGCAACGGTTTCGAGGTCACCGGCTCGGTGAGCATCCAGGACACCGACAGCCCCACGACGCTGTTCGGCTTCGCCATCGATTTCAACCGTCTGAAGGTCCTGTTCTACACCGACTCGGCGAGCGCCGGCTTCGACTGGGATGGGATTCATACCGCAACGGTGACCTCGGCCACCGCCTCGACCACCCAGAACTTCACCGCCCGCTTCCGGGTGAATGATCGGCCGGTGTACTCCTCCCGGTATGCCTGGGATATGGTCTACACGCCGGATACCGGCACGATCGATCCGTCCACTCAGCAGACCTTGCCTGACGGCACGTTCAACCT
>JANOFA010000553.1:0-2974 GCA_031413355.1 Gemmatimonadota bacterium
CCCCCACATCCTCGGCCTCATCGACAGCGGCGAGGTGAACGGCACGGCGTACTACGTCATGCCGTTCGTCGAGGGCGAGGCGCTGCGCGACCGGCTCACGCGCGAGAAGCAGCTGCCCATCGCCGACGCGGTCCGCATCGCGACAGAGGTCGCCGGCGCGCTCGACTACGCCCACCGGCACGGGGTGATTCACCGCGACATCAAGCCGGAGAACATCCTGCTGCACGACGGTTCGGCGCTGGTGGCGGATTTCGGGATCGCGCTCGCGGCGAGCACCTCGGGCGGAAACCGGATGACCGAGACGGGGATGTCGTTAGGTACGCCGCACTACATGTCGCCCGAGCAGGCGATGGGCGAGCGCGAGATTACCGCCCGCTCCGACGTCTACGCCCTTGGCTGCGTCACCTACGAGATGCTCTCCGGCGACCCGCCCTTCACCGGCAGCACCGCGCAGGCCATCGTCGCCCGGGTGATGACCGAGACGCCGCGGTCGCTCACCACCCAGCGGCGGACGGTGCCCCCGGCGGTGGAGGAGGCGGTGTTCACGGCCCTGGAGAAGCTGCCGGCCGACCGGTTCGGGAGCGCGAAGGAGTTTGCGGAAGCCTTGGAGGGGAAGTCAGTCGGACGGTTAGGCGGTTCGGCGGTTGGGGGCTCCCGCCATCCAACCGCCCAGCCGCCCAACCGCCGCATGGTCTACATCCTTGCGATCCTCGCGACGCTCTCCACGCTCGCGGCGACCGCACTCGCGGTGAAGGCGTTCCGCGCGCCGGACCCCGGGCCAGTCACCCGGCTCACGCTCGACCTCCCCGACCTCCGGGTGAATCACACCGGCTACTACGGCAACGCCTTTTCCATTTCGCGGGACGGCTCGCGCATCGCCTTCGTCAGCCGGACTGGCGGCGGCGGCGATGGCCTCGGCGGGATCACCCACCTCATGGTGCGTGACCGCGCCGATGTACAGCCCCGGCTGCTCGACGGCACCGAGGGCGGTGATGGTCCGTTCTTCTCTCCTGATGGTCAGTGGATCGCATACATCGCCAACAGCAGGGTCTACAAGATCGCGGCCGCTGGCGGCAGCCCGCCGGTACAGGTGGCCACGATCGATGCCAACCCGGTTCTCGCTGGCGGGGCCTGGCTCGACGACGGCCGGATCATCTTCAACAGCCCAAGCTTCGCCCTGATGGCGGTGTCGTCGTCAGGCGGGACCGTCACGACACTCGTGCCGGCGCCGGAGAATGGCGGCATGATCTTTCCGACTGTGCTGCCGCGGAAGGACGTCCTGCTGGTCACTCGTTGCGGCAACAACTGCGCGCAGCAGGTGCTCATGGCCGTCAACCTCGAGACTCAGGCACTGGACACCATTCTTCCCGGTGCCTCGCGCGGATTCTATCTGCCCAATGGAATGCTCATCGCCGTCCTGCAGGACGGTAGCGTGGTGGGCGGGCCGTTCGACGTCGGCACCCTGCGCTTCAAGCGCACGCCGGTCGCGCTCATGAGCGAGGTGCAGAGCGAGCTCACGATCATCCCCGAGTTCACCGTGGCCGATGACGGCACCATGGTGTACCTCCCCTCCAGCCTCACGGCGGGCCGGGCCACGCCGGCCGAGGTGGACCGGAAGGGGAAGGGCCGGGTGCTCGACCCCGCCTGGCTGGGGCGGTTCAACAGCCTGACGCTCTCGCCCGATGGGCGCCGGGTGGCGGTGGGCCTGGCCGAAGGGACCGGCGGCATGCTCTGGGTCAAGCAGCTCGACGCCGGTCCGCTGACGCGCGTCACCTTCGAGGGGACGATCAACTATCGTGGCGCGTGGATGGCCGACGGGAAGACCCTGAGCTTCAGCTCCGACATGCGCGGCCCGGCCACGCACCTCTTCCGGGTTCGCGCCGATGGCAGCGACAAGCCGGAGCGACTCTTCCCCGGCGACACCTCGCAGATTGACGAAGCCAGCTGGTCGCAGGATGGTCAGTGGGTGGCCTACCGCACCGGCACGGTCGCCGGGGTGCGTGACCTCTATGCGCGGCGTCTCACCGGCGACACGACGAGGCTCACCGTCGCCGCCGGGCCGGCGGACGAGTACATGCCGGCACTCTCGCCTGACGGGAAATGGATCGCCTACGTCTCACTGGAATCCGGGCGGGAAGAGGTGTATGTGCGACCCTTCCCCGACGTCACGCGGGCCCGGTGGCAGGTCTCGCCGGCGGGCGGGACGAGTCCGGTCTGGGCCCATTCCGGGCGGGAACTCTTCTATCTCGCGCCGGAGGACACGCTGGTTTCCGCAAGCATCACCGGGACGCCCGACTTCCAGATCACGAGCCGTGAACCGCTCTTCAGCACGCTGCCTTTCGTCTTCCAGCCGTGGCACCAGGCCTTTGGCGTCCGCCCCGGCGACCGGAGCTTCATCATGCTGCAGCGCACCTCGTCGTCGGGCCCCGAGAGTCGTCGCCTGACGGTGGCCAAAGGCAAAGCGATGGATGTGATCGTGCAGAAGGCGACGGAACTGGGCGCGTATCGCATCATCCCTGTGGTGTCGGAACGCACGGTGACGCAGATGGACGATGAGGTTGCCGGCAGCAAAGCGGACAAAGCGCGAGATCTCAGGGTCCCAATTCTCGATGAAGCGGCTTTCCTACGCCTGATTCCAGAGCCTCGAGCTCCGAGGCCTCTATAATTGACAGCATGACGCGACGGTTCCTCGTCGTTACGGTGTGTCTGAGCACCACGGTGGCGTTCCTGGTTGGGTTGATCGTGGCGGGGTCGATGACGCCGAGCACGGCCGTCTCCGCGGACACCGCTCGCGTGCCAGTGACCCGCGCGACCGCGGCATCGACGATCCCCACCAGTTCCGTGTCGTTTGCCGATGTCGCCGAGCGGCTGAACCCTGCGGTCGTGAACATCGACGCCGCATTCCGCAGCAGTCGCCTGGCAGGCCGCTGGGGCATGCAGTTGCCCGATAGCCCGGACCTCTTCGATCGGCCGC
>JANOFA010000554.1:0-1964 GCA_031413355.1 Gemmatimonadota bacterium
GCTGGAACACCCTCATCTCGACCCAGAGCATTGCGGTCGCGTTCGGCACCAGCGCCGTCATCGGCCTGGTCTTCGGGCTGTGGCCCGCGAGCCGCGCGGCGAAGCTCGATCCGATCGTGGCGCTGCGGTACGAATAGATCCCACCGTCGGTGCTGGGCTGCAGGGGCCGCATGCATTCGGCCCCTACAGCCCCGCCCCTGACCGCCGCCGCTCGACCCTGCATTCTGCTCCTCGCTGCAATAGATTCCGCCGCCATGCTCCTGACCCTTCTGGCGCTCTCCACGGCCCTGTTGCAGGACACCGTCCCCGCGATCCACGAGATCGCGGTCCCGCGCATCGATGCCGCTGTCGAGATCGACGGGCGGCTGGACGAGCCCGTCTGGACTCAGGCCAGGCGCCTCGCAGACTTCCACCAGTATCAGCCGGTCGATGGCCGGCCGGCGGAAGAGCGCACCGAGGTCCTGGTCTGGTATGCCCCGAACGCGATCCACTTCGGGATCATCGCCCACGACCGAGAACCCGGCTCCATCCGCGCCACCCAGGCGGACCGGGACAACCTCGACGCCGACGACATCGTCACCATCTATCTCGACACCTTTAACGACCGCCGCCGCGCCTTCTTCTTCACCGTGAACCCGCTCGGCTCCCAGTCCGACGGAGTGCGCAGCGAGGGTGGCTTTTCCGCCGGCAACCTGTTCGGCGGCAATATCGACAAGAGCCCCGACTATCTCTGGCAGTCGAAGGGCCAGCTCACCGATTCGGGGTACGTCGTCGAGATTCGCATCCCGTTCAAGAGTCTGCGCTACCCCGGCGACGGGGGCCAGCAGTGGGCGGTGAACATCGTCCGGAAAACCCAGCGCACCGGGTATGAAGACACGTGGACTGATACTCGGCGGGCCAATGCCAGCTTCCTGACGCAGTCCGGTACGGTGAGCGGCCTGCACGACCTCACCCGCGGCATCGTCACCGAGATCCAGCCGTTCGTGACGGCGCAGGCCAACGGTAGCCAATCCAGCGGCGGATTTCAGCGGGAGGAGATCGACCCCAGCTTCGGGGTGAACCTCCGGCTCGGGTTGGCCAGCAACCTCTCGCTCGACGCCACGTGGAATCCCGACTTCAGCCAGGTCGAGTCCGACGCGAGCCTGGTGACGGCCAATGAACGCTTTGCGCTGTTTTTTCCCGAGAAGCGGCCATTCTTCCTCGAGGGGATCGAACTGTTCGCGACCCCGAATCAACTGGTCTATACCCGGCAGATCGTCAATCCCGTCGCCGGCGGCAAGGTGACGGCCAAGTTCGGTCGGTACAATGTGGCGCAGCTGGTCGCGGTGGATGAGCAGCCGGACGCAAATGCGGTCCACACCATCACCCGGGTCCGGCGCGATATCGGGGTCAACTCCACCGGCGGGGTCACGGTCACCACCCGGGACCAGGATGGTGCGGTGAACCGGCTCGTCGCGGGCGACCTGCGCCTCGTGTTCGGCAAGCTGTACTATGTCGCCGGCCAGCTGGGTGGTTCGTGGACCCGGGACAGTCGCACCGCGAATCTCCGCAGCAGTCCGCTGTGGGAAGGGGAATTCGACCGGACGGGCCGGAGCTGGGGCTTCAACTACAAGCTCTCGGGGATCGGCAACGACTTCGAAGCCCAGTCGGGATTTCTGCAGCGCAACGCGATCGTCGAGGGGCGCGCGTTCAACCGGCTCTCATTCTACGGCGGGCGCGGGGCGCTGCTTGAGGCGATCACCATCTTCGCCGGACCGCACCGGCTGTGGCGGTACGACGGATTTCTCGGAAACGCCATCGAAGGCGATGAGGGTGGCGACATCAACCTCACCCTGCGGGGCGGCTGGAGGGTGACCGGCCATGCGGAACACAGCTTCGTGGACTTCGAGCCGGGAGCGTACACGGGGTACACGGTCGATCCCGGCACTGGACCGGTGCCGTACCAGCCCCTCGATGGCGTGGAC
>JANOFA010000555.1:0-6877 GCA_031413355.1 Gemmatimonadota bacterium
TGAAACTGTAGCTGAACGGCGTCGCGAGCCGACTGCCATCCATCGCCGTGAAGCTGTTGGCGATCGTGACGGTGTAGCTCTGCCCGGCGGAGAGCGGGCGTGACGGCCGAAACCGCAGCGTGACGGGATCGCGCCATTCCACCTTGCCGCGAACCGATGGCACGATACGGAAGATCCCCGCCGGATCAACGCTGCGATCGAGCGAGCCGGCGACGGGACGGTCGAACGTCACCTGGATTGGAGCGGTCGCGGAGGCTTCACCACCCGGGCTCGAGGCAAGGACCTGCAACGCAGGCGGCGGCTCGGCGGTGAAGAGCGCCACCGCGAGCACGGCGAATATCCGGGGGGAGAGCATGGGGGACCACTCCGAGTGGGGACTGACCGAGCGGAAGATTACCGCGGTGGGAACAGCGGTCAATCACCTGGTGCGGAGCGCTTGGGCGGGGTCGAGCAGACGGCGGTAGGGAGTCGCGTCAGTGAGTAGGGGCCGACCGCCGGTCGGCCCGTTCCCGGGGGATCAGCAGATTGGGGATCAACACGGTGGGGCAGACCGCCGGTCTAGCGGCCCTTCCCGGCCGGCCACCAGACCCGGGGAGACCGCGGCAGACGGGCAGCAGCACGCCGGTGCCGATGCTTGCGCCTGCGCGCGGGTGGGCCGGGGTGCGGCCCGGCCCAGAGTCCAGTGCGTTTCATCCCGGCGATCCTCCAGCCCCAGGTCGGCGCTCCAGCGGTCGTGCGCCCCTCACCCTGAACGCCGCGGCGGCGGATCTTGGTTCTCCGCCCCAGCTGGTCATCGACCGTACCCGTTCCGGCCTGCACCCGGCGGCCGCATCCGGCGGCTGACCAGGAGAGCGGGAGGCAGCTTGAGCAAGCCCTGCGCGGCATCTTCATCGATCGGCCACCGGCGACAACGCGACGGCCGGAGTACCTCCAGCGCCCGCCCGCGCCTTACCACGGATGATCAGCACCACCGACAGGACGATGATCACCGAGGCGACGATTGACCGAGGGCTGAGCGTTTCGCCGAGGATGGCCCAGCCGAGCAGGACCGCCACCATGGGGTTCACATAACCGGCGGTGGCTACGGTGCTGGGCGTGGTCACGGTGAGCAGCCAGGCGAAACAGGTGAAAGCAACCAGTGAGCCGAAGACCACCAGATAGAGGAAGGCGAGCACCGATTCCGAGGTCAGCGCCGCCGCGGAGAAGTCACGCCAGTCGCCGGTGACCAAGCTCGCCAGCGTGAGCCAGACGCCGCCGGTCAGCATCTGCATGCCCGAGGCCAACGCGATGCTCTTCGGCTGGTCTGAAGTCCGGCTCAGCACCGAGGCAAGCGCCCAGCCAATCGAGGAGCACATCACCAGCACCGCGCCCAGCGGAGGAATGTCCGTGCCCCCCAGCCGACCCGGCGCGACCAGCAGCGCCAGGCCGAGGAAGCCGAGGACGATCCCGGCAAGGACCGGGATGGTGGGTCGCAGCCCGCCCGGGCGCATCCATTCAAACAGCGCCGTCCAAGCCGAGACCATGGCAATCAGCAGCGCCGTGAGTCCAGAGGCCATGAACTGCTCGGCATAGACCACCAAGCCGTTGCCGAACAGGAAGAACAGCGCCCCGAGCAGCGCCGCCCAGCCCCACTGCGAACGGGTCGGCCGGGGCGCGCCGGTGACGCGGGCGTACAGGTACATGCCGGCACCGGCCAGCAGGAATCGGCCGGCCGCCATGACGAACGGCGGGATGCTGCGAATCGCATAGATGATCGCAAGGTAGGTTGAACCCCAGATCAGGTAGATCACCGCAAAGGCGAGCAGCATCCGGGTGCGATGCCGGGCCGTGGCCTCAGGCGTCACGACTCACCTCCAGCTCCGTCGGCAGCGGCAGGAGCGGGCTTTCCTTGGTGGTGCTGAGGACCACGGTCGTGCGGGTGCTTTGCACCCCCTTGAGCCGGCCAAACCGATCCCGCAGCAGCTGGCTCAGCGCCTCGGTGTCGGGAACGCGCACCTTGAGGAGATAGCAGTCCTCTCCGGCGACATGATGGACCTCCTGCACCTCGGGGATTCGGGAAAGTGCGGCGCCGATCGTCCCGGCGCCGACCCGCTCCTCGGTCCGGACGAAGACGAAGGCGGTGAGGCTGAGACCGACGGCGGCCGGGGCGATGCGGGTCAGGTATCCGGTGATGACGCCGCGCTGCTCCAGCTTGCGGATCCGGTCGAGGATCGCCGACGGGGCCATGTCGAGCTGGCGGGCGATATCGGCGTTCGAGATGCGGGCGTTGTCCTGCAGCCGCCGGAGGATGGCGAGATCCGTGGGGTCGAGCATCAGCACCTCTCCGGTACGAGGCAACGATTGTTCGGTCAAGTCAATAATAACCAGACGAATCATCGGCTGACAAGCAACTTTTCAGCCGAATCGTCTGGCTCAACCCCGGCTGGACCGCCGCCGATACTCAGGAACGATGACTACCGGCACCGCTGGACCGCTCCGTCGGCCGACCACAGGACGCCTCCTCCTGATCGAGGACGACACCGATCTCGCCCGCCTCTTCGCTACCGTGCTGGACGAGGCCGGCCACACCGTCACGGTCGCCCCCACGCTGGCCTCGGCCCAGAATCACCTGGCCGGTGGCATCTGGGATCTGGTGCTGCTCGACCTCCTGCTGCCCGATGGCGACGGGCGACAGCTGCTGGAGCAGCTGCGTTCCCAACCCAGCACCAGCACCCTTCCGGTGTTCGTGGCGTCCGCCCGGGTGGGACCACAGGCCCGCGCGGAGTGCATCGCGCTGGGCGCCGACGCCTACTTCGAGAAACCGGTCGATATCGACAGCCTCGTGCACGCCATCGGCCGACGGCTCGAGCGCTACAACCAGCACCAGGCTCAGTCCCGGAGAGATCCGGTCACCGGCCTGCCCAACCGCGCCGCCTTTCTCGAAGCCTGTGCCGCGCTCCGGGCCGGTCACCCCGATGACGTTCCGATCAGTATCGCCGTGCTCGACTTCGATCACTTCCTCTGGGTGCGCGAGACCTGGGGCCGGACCTACGCCGATGGCATCCTCCGCCGGGCCGGCGTTCGCCTCTCCATGCTGCTCAGTCAGGCTGAGTGTCTCGCCCGCTGGGACGGATCGGACTTCGTGGCACTGTTCGCCCGGCGCACGCCCGCGGAGGCAAGCCTGGCACTGGAGTCGGCGCTGGAGACGCTCCGGATCGTCAACTTCCGCCAGGGCCACACCGAACCGCTGGTGCTGACCTTCTCCGCCGGCGTCGCCGAGCTGGAGGCGGATGGATCGATCAATGACGCACTCGCCCTGGCGGATCGGCTCTGCTATATCGCCAAGGCTTCGGGCCGGACCCGCGTCATAACCGGCGACGCCACCACCACCGTGCCGGCCCGGCGGGTGCTCCTCGCTGAGGACGACCCGAGCGTCACAACGCTGCTGCAGCGCTACCTCCGGCGGGAGGGCTTCACGGTCTCCGCCTTTCCCAACGGCCAGGCCGCGCTCGCCGCCGCTCCGCACAGCGGGGCGGCCCTGATCATCACCGATATCGAGATGCCGGAACTCGACGGCCTCGGCCTCATTCAGGGGATCCGTGAACACCCGCTCGTACGCCATCTGCCCATCATGGTGCTGTCGGGGATGGGCGACGAAAACACCATCGTGCGGGCCTTTGAACTGGGGGCCGACGAGTACGTCCTCAAGCCGTTTTCCGCCCGCGAGGTCGCGGTCCGGGTCCGCCGACTGCTGCGCCGCCCGGCAACGGACGGGGTGATGGCAGCGGTAACGAAGCATGGAGCACAGAGTGTAGGGAGTCGGCGGTAGGCGGTAGGCGGTAGGCGGACGGACGGGCGGACGGGCAGTGGACCGTCTGACCGCCTGACCGCTGATGGCTGACGGCTGACAGCTGCTGTACGTTTCCTCCTCATGACCGTCACCTACCGCAGGACGCTCGGTCTCTTCTCCGGGACCATGGCCGTGGTCGGGGGGATCATCGGCTCCGGCATCTTCAACAATCCCGCCATTGTCGCCGCACGAGTGCACACCCCCGGCCTGACGCTCGGCGCCTGGGTGCTGGGCGGCGTCATAGCCGTGGCCGGGGCGTTCTGCTTCGGGGAACTGGGCCAGCGCCGGCCCAAGGCGGGCGGCGGGTACGTCTACATCCGTGAGGCGCTCGGGGCACTGCCGGCCTTTCTCTATGCCTGGTCATTGCTGCTCGTCATCGCGACCGGTGCTACCGCCGCCGTCGCGGTCACCTTTGCCAACTACACACTTCCGCTCCTGGGTCTCGGACCGCGGTGGGCGCTGCCGCTCGCCGGTGGCGCCATTCTGCTGTTGACCGCGATCAACTACATCGGCATCCGTCCCGGGGCGATCACCACCAACATCTTTACCGTGCTGAAGCTGGCAGCGCTGGGGTTCCTGATTGTGGTGGGATTGGGGGCGACGGGGGTTGCCGCCCCGGCTGCGGCCCCGACCATGGCGCCGGCGAATCCGTTCTTCGCGATGGCCGCGGCGCTGGTGCCTGTGCTCTTTGCCTACGGCGGTTGGCAGCAGACCAACTTCATCTCCGAGGAGCTGGTGGACGCCGAGCGGAATCTGCCGCGTGCGCTGCTGCTGGGAGTGGGGATCGTGGTGCTGGTGTATGTGCTGGCCAACCTCACCTATCTCCGGACGCTGGGTGTGACGGGCCTGGCCACGAGTACGGCACCAGCGGCGGATGCCATGCGCGCGCTGCTGGGCGACACCGGCGCCAGGCTGATCGGGCTCGGCATTTCTGCCTCGACGTTCGGATTCCTGAATCTGGTCATCATGGTCTCGCCGCGAGTGTACCAGACCATGGCGGCCGACGGGCTCTTCTTTCCCGCCTTTGCGCGCCTCACACCGCAATTCCGCACCCCGGGTACGGCGATACTCGCGCATGGCGGATGGGCGGTGCTCCTGCTGCTCACCGGCACCTACGGCGCGCTGCTCGACTATGTCGTCTTCTGCGACTGGATCTTTTTCGGGCTGGCGGTGGTGTCGCTCTTCATCCTGCGGAAGCGGGATGAGACCATCGGCGTCGTCGATTCGCCGGGCGCCTTCCGGGTACCGTTCTGGCCGTGGCCGGCGGTGCTCTTCATCGTGGCGTGCCTGTATGTCATGGCGGGTTCGGTGTTGTCGAATCCGTTCAATGCGCTGCTGGGCAGCAGCATCCTGCTGCTGGGCGTGCCGGTGTTCGCGTTCTGGCGGGGACGGCGCGCCGACAGCCGGTAGCCAACACTGGCGCCCACCCCGCCGACCGGGTGCGCTATCTGCTGCCCTTCAAGATTGTGATGCTGCCATTGACGGTGGTGAGGTCCAGCGCTCGTCCGCCGGCCCCGACCGTCCCCCGCAGCGAATTCGGCTTCATCTTCCCCTGCACCGTGATGGGGAACTCGCTCTCGACCGAGCCGTTGATGGTCGAAGCCTCGACGGTAAACGCCGCCTGCGCCGGCAGGGCGACCGTGATCCCGCCGTTGACGGTGGTGAGCCGCAGCGTCCCGGTCCAGTCGGCCCGGCCCATCCGCGCCTTGATGGACCCATTGACGGTGGTGGCTCTGGCGGTCCCGGCGCCGGAGACCTCGATGCCGCCGTTGACCGTGGTCAGGATCGCGTCACCCGGCAATTCCTCCCCTTCGATATCACCGTTGACGTTGCCACCGACAAACCGCACCCCCGCCGGCACCCGCACCTCGAACTCCACTTCGGTGTCGTTCTCCTTCATTTCACCCTGGAAGTTGCTCCCCTCTTCGCAGCTCTGCTGACGCTCAGCCCGGCGCGACGGATAGAGCGCGCAAATCGTCACTCCGTTGCCGTGCTCGATGACCTTGATCTCCACCACACTCGGGTCGCCGCGCCTGGCATGCTTGCTCGCCGTGACCTCCGCCTCGCTGCCGGAGGCGCGGATCGCGTGGATCGTGCCGTTGATGCCCCGGACCTCCAGCGTCTTGCCACTGGCCAGCGGCGCATGCCAGCGGAAGTCCTGCGCCGCCAATGGCGACAGAACCGCGAGGGGCAGAGCCAGGAAGACGAACGCAGACGAACGCATCGTGATCTCCGGAGGTCAGGGACGGGTGGGCGATTCGGGAACGTCGGGAGTGCGCGAACCACGCGGACCGCTCCGGCGCAGGGCGACGGTGCCATCGAACGACTCCAGCTCCAGTCGCGCGGATCCGTTGCCCATGGTGAACGTCATGCGTTTGTGGCTGGTGATGCCGTCGATGGTGACCGGAAAATCGGACTCGAACTCCCCCTCCCAGGTCGAGACGCTCACCCGGGCGTTGATGGCCGGCGCGATCACCGTGACGTCGCCATCGTGCGAGGAGAGGTGATACTCCCCGCCCTCGTGAATGGTCCCGCTCAGCCGGATGTCGCCGTCGACGGTACTCGCGTCGACGTTGTCCGACTCTATGGCATCCATCAGGATGGCGCCGTCCACCGCATTGGCGCGGAGGTCGCCTCGGGCGCCATGCACGGTGATGGACCCATCCACAGTGGAGAGGTTCAGGCGACCGCCGGCGTCCGTCAGGAGCACATCGCCATCGACCGACCGGAGCGAGATGAATCCGGTTCCGCCGCGCACCTCGATCCCTCCCTCGACCGTCTCGATCGCAATGCTCCCGCGGGTGCCATCCACCCGCACGTCACCGCTCTGGCTGCGGAGCTGGAGCGCCATTTCGGCCGGGACGGTGAGGCGCCAGGTGACCTCAGCGGGACCATAGCGCGCCCGGCCGTGCAGGCTCAACGTGCCACCGCTCTGGTCGGCATCGATCCGGGTGTCGTCATCATGATCCGCCACTATTCGCACCGCGGCCCGGCTCCAGGTGGTCACGGTGATGCCGCCCTCGAAGCTGGACAGCTCGAGTCGAGTAC
>JANOFA010000556.1:0-5855 GCA_031413355.1 Gemmatimonadota bacterium
GGGGTCGCCGGCCGGTTCCGATTCTCGATCTACCGCGACAGCGCGCTGGTCGAGTGGCGCAGGCTGGCACGCGACGGTGCCGAGCTGCCGCCGGCCCTGGCACAGAAGGTGTCATCGGTGGAGCGAGTGGATGTCGGCGAGACGCGCGACTTCGAGTTCCTGCCCGAGCCCGGCGAGTACCGGCTGGTCGTGGGCGATCCGGCGGAGCCAAGCTGGACCCAACTGCTCCGGGTGCGGTGACCGCCCGTCTGATGCTGGCGCCTCTCCTCCGTCGGGTACATGTTCCCCGCCTCCGCTCCCATGCAACCCATCCCTGAACGTCTCCAGGCGGCGCTCGCCAGTGGCTACCGCCTCGAACGCGAGGTCGGTGCCGGCGGCATGGCCACGGTGTATCTGGCGCATGACATCAAGCACGACCGCAAGGTCGCCATCAAGGTGCTGCGGCCGGAACTCGCCGCGGTGATCGGGGCCGAGCGGTTCCTGCGCGAGATCAAGACCATCGCCACCCTGCAGCACCCCCACATCCTCGGCTTGATCGACAGCGGCGAGGTGAACGGCACCGCGTACTACGTCATGCCCTTCGTGGAGGGTGAGTCGCTGCGCGACCGGCTCACCCACGAGAAGCAGCTCCCGGTGGAGGATGCGGTCCGGATCGGCAGCGAGGTCGCCGCGGCCCTGGACTACGCCCACCGCCACGGGGTCATCCACCGCGACATCAAGCCCGAGAACATCCTGCTGCACGACGGCTCGGCGCTGGTGGCCGACTTCGGGATCGCCCTCGCGGTAAGCGCCGGCGGTGCCACCCGGATGACCGAGACCGGCATGTCGCTCGGCACCCCGCATTACATGAGCACCGAGCAGGCGATGGGGGAGCGGGAGATCACCGCGCGGTCGGATGTGTACGCCTTGGGTTGCGTGCTGTTCGAGATGCTGAGCGGCGAGCCGCCGTTCACCGGCCCCACCGCGCAGGCGATCATCGCCCGGGTCATGACCGAGGAGCCCCGTTCGCTCACGCTGCAGCGCAAGTCGATCCCGCCTCACGTCGAGGACGCCGTGGTCAAGGCGCTGGAGAAGCTCCCGGCCGATCGCTTTGCCACCGCGGCGCAGTTCGCCGAGGCGCTGAGCCGGCCCGAGGCCACGACGACCCTCCGGGGCGCCGCCGCTGCACAACGCGCCGCGAGCCGCCCGCGCCGGTGGGTGACCCCGGCGCCATGGGGCCTGGCGCTGCTGGCGGCGGGGATCGCGGCGTGGGGCTGGGTGGGACGGAGCCCCGCCGGGGGCGCCATCTGGCAGTACGTGACATTTGGCGATACCACCCAGATCAGTCCGACCAACGCCGACCTGACACTATCCCCCGATGGCCGGAGTCTGGGGTTCCGCGAAGCCGGTCCGAACGGGCGGCTCTGGCTCAAGCGATGGGACCAGCTGGAACCGATCGCGATTCCGGGGACGGAGGGATCCGGCTCCCCAGTCTTCTCTCCGGACGGCAGGTGGCTGGCATTCACGCTCGGTGGCCAACTCAAGAAGGTCCCGGCGGGCGGGGGCGCCGCCGTGATCCTGGCCGATTCCACCGCCCCGCCGAACTACGGCATCGCTTGGCTCGCTGACGGCTCACTGATCTATGTGGCGGATCGGCTGGACATGCTGCGCCGGGTGACTGCCGCGGGGCAGAGCGGCGGGGTCGTCATGGGGGACTCCACTCTCCGTGGATTCGGACTGCTCAACCCCGCACCGCTGCCCGGATCGCGGGGCGTCCTCTTCGTGGCCTGTCAGTCCGGCTGCTTCACCTCATCGCTCCGCGTCCTCGATCTGCGCACCGGCACCCAGAAGAGGCTGCTGGATAACGCCCTCGCGGCCTGGTACCTCCCGACCGGTCATCTGTTGTATGTCCGCCGGGACGGCGTCGCCCTGGCCGCGCCATTCGATGTGGGCCGGCTGGAGATCACTGGCGCAGCTGTGCCGGTGCTCGAAAACATCGCGATTACCGGCATCTCTGCCATGCTGACCTGGTCCCCGGCTGGTACACTGGCGTATCTCCGTGGGGCTGCAGCCACCGGTCTCACCGAGGCGGTTCGCGTGGGCCGGGATGGAAAGATGACCACCATCGACACCGCCTGGTCCGGCCCTTTCACCGCGCTGGCACTCAGCGACGACGGGCGGCGGCTGGCGGTGAGCGTGGGTCTCGGCGCTGCGTCCACCGGCATCTGGGCGAAGCAGCTCGACCGCGGGCCGTTCACCCGTCTCAGCTTCGACGGGCAGGACCGTCGGCCGGCCTGGTCGCCGGACGGCCGCATGGTTGCTTTCATCCGTGACACCGGCAACGGGGGAGACATTTACGGCCGGCTGGCCGACGGCAGCGGCGGCGACCGGCTGCTGGCCCGGATCGACCGGCCAGCGCAGGAAGTTGCCTGGTCGGATGACGGGAAGTGGCTGGTCCTCCGGACCGACAACGGCGCGGCCGGTAACGGTGATCTGGTCGGCGTACGGCTCGGCGGTGATACCACGCTGGTCCCCCTGGTGGCCACGGCGTTCAGCGAATATCACCCCGCGGTGTCGCGGGATGGCCGGTGGCTGGCCTACGCCTCCAATGAGTCCGGCGCGCTGGAGGTCTATGTGCGGCCGTTTCCGGGGACCTCGGGCGGCCGCTGGCAGGTCTCGAATGGCGGCGGCAGCCAGCCCCGCTGGTCGGCCGACGGACGGGAGCTGTTCTACCTCGATGGCGCGGGCCGGATGGTGGCGGCCCAGATCCGCACCTCACCGGCTTTCTCGGTAACCGGAGTGCAGCCGCTGTTCGACGCATCGGCACTGCTGGTGGACGCCTTCCACCAGTCGTACGAGGTGACGCCCGACGGGCGGAGCTTCATCTTCCTCCGCACGCACACCGCCGGGCCGGCCGCCATCACCTCCCGCCTGGTCGTGGCGGAACACTGGCTGAGCGAACTCCGGGACCGCCTGAAACAGTGACCGGGCGCCGGACGGATTCTCGTTACGCAACTTGCGTAACGCACTCTGCGGAGTAGATTGAGCGGGTGACCAGAGCCCTCCCCGCCGGCGCCCGCAATCCCTTCGAATTCGGCCGCGAGCTCGGCCCCGACGAGCTGGTGGACCGCCAGCCCGAGCTGGCCGCCATCGAGCGGGTGGCCCAGAGCCGCGGCAAGCTGTTCTTCATCGGCCCCCGCCGCTACGGCAAGACCTCCATCCTCAACGCCGTCGAGCAGCGGCTCACCGCCCGCGGCGCGGTGGTGCTGCGCTATGACGCCGAGGCCTACGAGAGCCTGACGCTGCTGGCCCAGGCGCTGCTCACCGGCGCCGCCCGCAAGCTCACCGGCCCGGTGGCCAAGGCCGGCGGCGTCATCGGAAAATTCTTTGCCCGGCTGAGACCGGATGTGAGCTATGACCTGGCCGACCAGAAGATCACCGTCCACCTCGGCACTGCGGGCGGGGGCGGCGCACGGTCGGCCGAGTTGCCGGTCCTCACCGAAGTGCTGGACGGCATCGAGCGGATGGCGAAGGGGCGCAAGAAGCCGGTGCTGGTCATTCTGGATGAGTTCCAGCAGGTGGTGAGCGAGGGGGGTGAAGCGGCGGAACGGCAGATCCGCGCGGCTATCCAGAAGCACCGCCACGTGGCGTACGTCTTCGCCGGCTCCAAGACCCGTCTCCTGGCCGATCTTTCAGGCCATCCGGGGCGGGCCTTCTGGAAGCTGGGGGAGCGCCGCTTCCTCGGCCCTGTCCCGCGGGAGGACTTTCGCCGCTTCCTCGCGCGCGGGTTCGGATCGGTGGGCTTCAAGACCACTCCGGAAGGCATCGAGCGGATCCTCGACGCCGCCGAAGATGTGCCTTACAATGTGCAGCGGCTGGCCAGCGAGTGCTGGGAACGGCTGCGGGTGAAGGACGACCGGGTGCTGGCTGTGGCGGCGGTGGACGAGGCGCTCCGGTCCGTGGTGGCGAGCGAGAACCCGGCCTACGCCCAGATCTGGACCAACCTGACCCGGGCCCAGAAGAGCGCGCTCAAGGCGGTTATAGAGGAGGGTGGGACGGGACTGCTGAGGCGGGCCGTCCTTCACCGTTTCGGGCTGGCGGCGTCCACCATGCAGCGCGCGCTTGAGGGGCTGGGAGCCCTCGGCATCGTGCGTCAGGATGAAGGTGCTGGCGGGATCCGCTTCCGGCTCGAGGATCCCTTCTTCGCTGCCTGGCTAACGGCGGCACAGGGACAGTGACGACTCCTCCCGGTTACCCCCGCCGCGGTTCCCGCCTTGCCCCGGGACTCGCCAGGCGCCTGCTCGCCCTCGCCGACTGGCGGGTGGGTGGCGAGCTGCCGGCCCTCCCCCGCTTCATCATCATCGTCGCGCCGCACACCTCCAACTGGGACTTTCCCATCGGCGTGCTGACGATGTTCGCCATCGATCTGCGCGCCAGCTGGCTGGGCAAGCACACCCTGTTCCGTTTCCCCATGGGCCCGATCCTCCGCTGGATCGGCGGGGAGCCCATCGATCGCTCCGCCAAGCATGGCACGGTGGGAGCGGCCATCGAGAACTTTCGCACCCGGCCGCAGTGGGTGCTGGCCCTCTCGCCCGAAGGCACCCGCAAACGGGTGGAGCGGTGGAAGACCGGCTTCCACCGCATCGCGGTGGGGGCCGGCGTGCCGATCGTGCCGGTGTGGATCGACTATCGGACCCGGGTGATGCAGATCGGCGCACCGGTCACCCCGGACCCGGACGAGGTGACTGGCGTAGAGCAGCTCCACCGGCTATTCACCAGAGAGATGGCCAAGTTCCCCGACCGATTTGCCGACGCAGGCGCAGCGTCCCCCTCAGCGGCGGCTTCCGCCCCCGCACCGGGACGCCATGATGAGTGACACTCCCCCGCGTCTCACCGCCGCATTGGCCGACCGCTACCGCATCGAGCGGGAGCTGGGCCAGGGCGGCATGGCCACGGTGTACCTGGCGCATGATATCAAGCACGACCGCAAGGTTGCGATCAAGGTCCTGCGGCCCGAACTCGCCGCCGTCATCGGCGCTGAACGGTTTCTCTCCGAGATCAAGACCACCGCCAACCTGCAGCATCCCCATATCCTCCCCCTGTTCGACTCGGGGATGGCACATGGCACCGGAGCTGGCCCTGAGGGCGAGTCGCCGAGTCGCCGAGTCGCCGAGTTTCTCTATTACGTCATGCCATTCATCGACGGCGAGACGCTCCGCAGCAAGCTTGACCGCGAGACCCAGCTCGGCGTGGCTGAAGCCGTGAAGATCGCGAGCGACGTGGCGAGCGCGCTGCACTATGCCCATCAGCACGGCGTGATCCATCGCGACATCAAGCCGGAGAACATCCTGCTGCACGAAGGCGAGGCAATGCTGGTGGATTTCGGCATCGCGCTGGCGGTGCGTGACGCGGCGGGGAGCCGTCTCACCGAAACAGGCCTGAGCCTTGGGACACCGCAGTACATGAGCCCGGAGCAGGCGGCGGGGGACCGGGAGCTCACCGTCCGCAGTGATGTCTACTCGCTGAGTGCGGTGTTGTACGAGATGCTGGCGGGCGAGCCGCCCCACAGCGGGCCCACGGCCCAGGCAGTGATCGCCAAACTCATGACCGAGCGGCCGACACCGCTCCGGATAGTGCGGGACACGGTGCCGGAAGGCGTCGATGCCGCCGTCGCGCGGGCGCTGGCGAAGGTACCGGCCGATCGGTTCGGGAGTGCGGCCGAGTTCGCGGCAGCTCTCCATCTTGGGGGCGTCGCTACGAGGCCCAGGCTCGGCCAACCTGCCCTCCTCCTCGGCGGCGTGGTGGCACTCGCAGTCATCGTGGGCGGCATCTGGAAGTGGACCCGCCCTCAGCCCCCGCAGGGCCCTCCGTCCATC
>JANOFA010000557.1:0-1913 GCA_031413355.1 Gemmatimonadota bacterium
GCGTATCTCGTCCTGTATGGAGAACTGCCAAAGGCCAGCCAACTCAAGGCCTTTTCGGCTCCGTTCGCTGCCGGCAGCGAAACGCCGCCGGAAATCCACCCAGGTGTCCGCCAGTCCGAGCGAAAAGCAGCCGCCCAGCACGACCGGCAGAATGATGATCACGCCGATTCCGATGACAACCAGCACCGGGAGCGGAAATCCCCCGATACCGCCCCACATGATCGCGGCACCGCGCGCGGCGTACAGCCCACCCACGACCAGGGCAATGTTGCCCAGTGGCTGCCGCAGCTCGACCGGGACCGGCAGCACGATGGTGATGAGGGCCAGGACCACGCCCCACACCAATTGATCGGTGAAACGAAACTCGGCGAATCGGCCGGCCGGCTCGCCGACCGGTGTGGCAGCGAGCCGGTGATACCAGGACCAGGCGATCGCCAGTCCGGGGAGCGCCGCCAGCACCAGGAGGGCGGGGAAGAGCTCCGCCATCCAGCCGACACTGCCCGCCATCGCGTCGACGAAAACCTGCGCCGCCTCAGCCCGTTCGGGGCTGAGCGCCCGCATCTCCGTGAGCAACTGGCGGCACTGTTCCCAGCCCAGCCGAGTGACCGCCAGCTGCAGGTCCTGCCACCGGGTTCCGAGCGACCAGAGCCAGCCAGTCGCCCCGCCGAGGCCGAAGATCGTCGCCAGCAGCGCCCCCGGGACCAGTCGCCGCCGAGCGAGCAGCATCAGGGCGACAAACGCCGCCGTGACGAAGCAGGGCCACGCCTGGGTGAGCTGCGAAGCGAGGTCGCCTGGCTGCAAGAGAGACATCGCCAGCCAGAGCCCCGCCGCCCCGATCCACATCCACTCCCGCAGCGTTGCCGGTCGCGACGCCACCAGGAGCCCCGCCAACGGCCCCAGTACGAACAACGGCGGGAAGAGGAGCAGGTACCCCAACAGGAGGAGCACCGCCCGCAAGGTCACTCCCGGTCGAGGGAGTGCCTGACTGCCGAGTTCACCCACCACCCCTCACGTAGGGCAGCAGCGCCAGGAAACGTGCCCGCTTGATCGCGGTGGCCAGCTGGCGCTGGTGTCTGGCGGTCACACCGGAGAGGCGGGCCGGCAGGATCTTGCCCCGATCGGTGATGAAGCGGGACAGCAGCTTCTCGTCCTTGAAATCGACGTAGCGGAGGCCGGCTTCGGCGAGCGGATCGCCTTTCTTCATGCGCTTCATGATCATTCGTCGTCTTCCTCCAGCTTGCGGTCGGTCGTGTCGCGGGACGGGGTGTAGTCGTTTTCATCTGCCACGACGAGGAAGCGGAGCACGCCGTCGTCCAGCTTGATGGCGCGCTCGAATTCGGGCAGCTGCGTCGGCAGCGCCTTGAAGGCAGCCACGACGTAGTACCCCGTCTCCCGGCGCTTGATCGGGTAGGCGAGGGTGCGCTTTCCCCAATGGGTCAGCGTGGGCTGCTCATCCCCGGCCTGCTGGATGAGGGCATGAAAACGAGTGAGTTTTTCGGTGATTGCGGTCTCTTCGAGCGCACTGTCGAAGATATAGACCGCCTCGTACGGACGGGCCATGGCACCTTCCTTTGGTCTGGACGCCCCGGCCCTGGTGCAGGCGCGGGGAGGCGATTTGTGAGCCGGAAAACGTAGTCGGGCGTTGGGATTGGCGGTAGCCCCAGGCCCTGTCCGGCGGCGGGGCTGTAGGGGCGGCCGATAGGCCGCCTGACCGGCGGCGGTAGTAGGGGCGGCCCAAGGGCCGCCCCAACCCGGCGCCCAGCGGGCGCCTACCGCCGCCGGCCGAACAGCCGGAGCAGCATAAGGAAGAGGTTGATGAACGCCAGGTAGAGTCCGAGGGGCGCCAACCACCGCGTAGGCGCCGAGCTTTCCCTCGGGGAGCGCCAGCGCCATGGCCCGGAGCTGCTGGGCCC
>JANOFA010000558.1:0-1772 GCA_031413355.1 Gemmatimonadota bacterium
CGGCTGCGCGCGGCGGGGAAGCCCGCCAAGGTGGCGCTGGTGGCGTGCATGCGGAAGCTGCTCACGATTCTCAATGCCATGCTCCAGGCCGGCACCCGCTGGCGCGTCGCCGAGACTTGATTTTCAAGACAGTTGCTGAGGCCGCGAAGCGGCCGAAGGATCTCTGGAGGCCGGAACCAATGCCAGGATTCGCCTCCGAGACAAAGAGATCCTTCGCGTTGCTCAGGATGACAGCAACTACATTTGCCTCGCCCGTCCGCCCGTCCGCAGGAACGAGAAGCGTGTGCCAGTCGGAAACACATCAGTGGGGTCGCCCCCAGAAAGATCGGCATTGGGAATCGTGACAGAATCGGGCGCTGGCAGGAGCGTTACCTTCCGCCCATGACCGCGTTCCCGTCTGATCGGCCGCGCCGGCGGCCGGCCAAGCCGCTCGAGCCGCCGCCGAGCTGGCGCGAGCGTCTCCGCGCCACCCGCCACCTGCCGAGACTGTTTCGTCTGGTCTGGAACACCCACCGCGGCTACACCACGGGGATGATCGTGTTGCGCGCCAGCCGCGCACTCCTGCCGGTGGGCGTGCTGTGGGTTGGCAAGCTGATCATCGATGGTGTTGTGACCCTCGTGCAGAGTGGCTCGGCGGTTACGGGGCTGGGCGGGTTGCACAACACGAGCATCCGGGCGCTGGCCATTCTGCTCGCCATCGAGCTTGGGCTGGCGGTGCTGGGGGAACTGCTGGCCCGGCTCTCCGCCCTGGTGGAAGGCCTGCTGGGCGACCTGGTCGCCAACCGGACGAGCATCGACCTGATGATGCACGCGGCGAGCCTCGATCTGGAACAGCTGGAGAACGCTGAAATCTACGACAAGCTCGAACGCGCGCGGCGCCAGACGGTCGGCCGGATCGGGCTGGTGACCGGGGTGCTGGCCTCGGTCCAGGATTTCGTGACGCTGGGCACGCTGGCCGTCGTTCTCACGCTCTACGTCCCCTGGCTCCTCATCCTGCTCGCCCTCGCAGTGCTGCCTTCGTTTCTCGGTGAGACCCGGTTCGCGGCGCTGTCCTACTCGCTGCTCTACTCCTGGACGGCGGAACGGCGCCAGCTCGACTACCTGCGGTATATCGGTGCGAGCGATGTTTCTGCCAAAGAGGTGAAGCTCTTCGGCCTCGCCGACTTTCTGGTGGGGCGCTACGCCGAGCTGTCGTCCGAGTTTTATGAAGCCAACAAGGCGCTGGCGGTCCGTCGGGCCGTCGTCTCCTCGCTGCTGGCCCTCATTGGCACGCTGGGATATTACGGAGCGTACGGCGCCATCATCTGGCTGACAGTGACGGGCCATCAGTCGCCCGCCGGCCCCTTCACGATCGGTGTACTCACCTTCCTGGCAGCCTCGTTCCGCCAGAGCCGCGACCTCATTCAGCGGACCTTGCTCTCCGCCTCACAACTAGTGGAGCAGAGCCTCTACCTCGATGATCTGTTCTCCTTTCTGGCGCTGGAGCCCCGGATTCGTGCCAGCGCCGGCGCCAGGAAGACTCCGACGCCGATCCGCGAGGGGTTCACCTTCGAGGATGTCGGGTTCCGCTACCCCGGCTCCGAACGCTGGGCGGTGCGGCACCTGAGCTTCACGCTCGTGCCGGGCGAGCGCCTAGCGCTGGTCGGAGAGAATGGCGCCGGCAAGACCACGATCGCCAAGCTGCTCGCCCGGCTGTACGATCCGACCGAAGGTCGCATCCTGCTCGACGGGCAGGACCTCCGGGAGTACGACGTCGAGAGCCTCCGGCGCCA
>JANOFA010000559.1:0-27603 GCA_031413355.1 Gemmatimonadota bacterium
GACGCGGCTTGCGAAGCCACTTTGAACCGGACTACATTCATCGCCTATGTTGGTCACGGAAAGGAAGTTACCGCTTTCGGGCGGCGCAGAGAAGCGGTCCTATGTCCGGGCCATGTTCACCCAGATCGCCCCCCGGTACGACCTCCTCAATCACGTCCTCAGTCTCAACCTGGATCGGCGCTGGCGACGGCAGGCCGTCGCGGAACTCGACTGGGAGCGTGCCCCCGCTGGTCGCTACCTCGATCTCTGCTCCGGCACCCTGGATCTCGCGGCCACATTGGGCGCGCAGCCCGGCTTCACCGGGCAGGTGGTTGGCGCCGACTTTGTCCTTCCGATGCTCGGCCTGGGTCGGAACAAGTCCGACCGGGTCCGCCCGGTGAACGCCGACGCCCTCGACCTGCCGTTCCCCGACGCCACGTTCGACGGAGCGACGGTCGGCTTCGGGGTGCGGAACCTGGCCGACCTCGATCGGGGCCTGGCCGAGGCCGCCCGGGTCATCAAGCCGGGGGGACGATTCGTGATTCTCGAATTCACCACCCCATCCTGGCAGCCGATGCGCGGGGCCTACCTGCTCTACTTTCGCCAGGTCCTCCCGTTCATAGGACGACTGGTTTCCCGGCACTCCGACGCGTATACCTATCTCCCGGAGTCGGTGCTGACCTTTCCGGAACCCGCCCAACTCGCCGCACGGATGTCCGTCGGTGGCTTTTCCGGTGTGCGCTGGGAACTGCTGCTGGGCGGCATCTGCGCGATCCATGTGGGGACCCGGCGATGAGAGCTGCCAGGCATGGGAACGGGGAACGGGGAACCGGGAACCGGACAGGCACTGTGGCGTACACACCCACGCAGGGCTGGAGCAGCGGCGGGCATTCCGCGACCCCCGGATGCTCCCCGGTTCCCGGTTCCCCGTTCCCGATTGTCCTCCCGTTCCCCGAGTTTCCGTGAGCCTCGACAGCCTGCAGGAGTTCATCGCCGCGATCGAGAAGGCGGGCGAACTGGTCCGGATCAGGGAACCGGTGCGGACGCATCTCGAGATCGCGGAGATCGCCGACCGCTGCATGAAGAGTCCGGGCGGCGGGCCGGCGCTGCTGTTCGAGCAGCCGGTGCTGCCCAGCGGCGTCGTCAGCGAGTACCCTGTCGCCATCAACCTCTATGGCTCGATGCGGCGCATGTGCCTGGCGCTGGGTGTCGAGGATCTCGACTCCATTGGCGGGCGGATCAGCGAGCTGCTGAATCTGAAGGTGCCCGACGGGCTCTTCGGCAAACTCTCGATGCTGCCCAAGCTCGCCGAGGTGGCCAAGTTCCCGCCGCGGATGAAGAGCGGCCGGCCGGCCTGTCAGGAGATCGTGTGGCAGGGCGAGGACATCAACCTCGATCGGCTGCCGTTCCTCACCACCTGGCCTCAGGACGGCGGGCGCTACATCACGCTGCCGATGGTCATCACGGAGGATCCCTCCCGCGGCATCCGCAACGTCGGCATGTACCGCATCCAGGTCCTGTCGAAGAACACGCTGGCCATGCACTGGCAGCGGCACAAGGTTGGTGCCGCGCACTGGCGCGAGGTGGCGGCAAAGGGTGAACGGATGCCGGTCGTCATCGCGGTCGGAGCCGATCCCGCGAGTCTCTATTCCGGGTCGGCCCCGCTGCCGCCGACGATCGATGAGTTCATCTTCGCGGGGTTCCTGCGAAAGTCTCCGGTTGAGCTGGCCAAGGCGGTGACCTGCGCCCTCGATGTGCCGGCCGAGGCCGAGTTCGTGATCGAGGGGTATATCGATCCGGCGGAGCCGCTGGTGCTCGAGGGGCCGTTCGGCGATCACACCGGGTTCTATTCGCTGGCCGACTACTACCCGCTGGTCCACGTCACCGCGGTCACCATGCGGAAGCGGCCGGTCTACGCCGCGACGCTGGTCGGGCGCCCGCCGATGGAGGACTACTACCTCGGGCACGCGACGGAGCGGATTTTTCTCCCGCTGCTCAAGCTCACCGTGCCGGAGATCGTGGACTATCACATGCCGTCGTACGGCATCTTCCACAACCTGATCTTCGTCTCGATCGACAAGCAGTACCCCGGCCAGGCCTCCAAGGTGATGAATGCGCTGTGGGGCCAGGGGTTGATGTCGCTGGCCAAGGTGATCGTGGTGGTCGACATGGAGGTCAACGTCCGCGATCCGGACGAGGCCTGGTGGATCGCGTTGAACAACATCGACCCGCAGCGGGATGTGCGCTTCACGATGGGGCCGGCCGATGTGCTGGATCATGCCAGCCAGCAGTTCACCTATGGCAGCAAGATGGGGATCGACGGCACGCGGAAGTGGAAGGAAGAGGGCTTCCTGCGCGAGTGGCCGCCGCTCATCACCATGGACGAGGCGACGAAGCAGCGCGTGGATGCGTTGTGGCCGACGCTGGGCATCCGACTGGGGAACCGGGAACCGGGAACAGCAAAGGGGATGGGCCGGTGAGCGGGTCCGTTCCACGTTCCCCGCTCCCGGTCGTCGTGCCCGAGGGCCAGACCTTCGGTGGCACATCGCTGCTGGTCCGCTACGTCAATTTCGTCAAGCTGCCGCACACCCTCTTCGCGCTGCCCTTCGCGCTGCTGGGTGTGTTGGCCGCGTGGCGTGACAATCCGGTCACCTGGCGCATGGTGCTGCTCGTCGTGCTCGCCTTTTCCGCGGCGCGGTGGGTGGCGATGGGCTTCAACCGGATCGCCGATCGCGAATTTGACGCGCGGAATCCGCGCACCAGTGCCCGTGAGCTGCCCCGCGGCGCACTGACCCTGACGCAGGCGTGGGCGTCGGTCCTCGTCGCCGGCAGTCTCTTTCTTTTCGCGGCCAGTCAGCTCAACACCGTGTGCCTCCTGCTGGCGCCGGTCGCCCTGCTCTGGGTGATGGGCTACAGCTTCGCCAAGCGGTTCACCTTCTGGCCTCACCTCTGGCTGGGCGTCGCGCTCGCCATGGCGCCGGTGGGCGGCTACCTGGCCGTGACCGGGCGCTGGAGCGAGCCGTGGTGGGTCCTCATCACCGTGACGATCGCGGTGGCAACCTGGGTGGCGGGTTTCGACATCTTCTACGCCCTGCCGGATGAAGGCTTCGATCGCGATGCCGGGCTGCGCAGCGCGGTTGTCCGACTCGGTCAGCGCCGCAGCATCCTGCTGGCCAAGCTGTTGCACGGCGTGACGATCCCGGCGCTGGTGGCGTTCGGCGTCAGCGCTGGCTTCGGCCTCTGGTTCTTCGTGGGGGTGGGCTGCGCGGCGCTGATTCTCGCATGGGAGCATCAACTGGTGAAGCCGGGCGATCTGTCGAAGCTCGATGCCGCCTTTTTTACCATGAACGGCGTGATGAGTCTGACGGTGTTCGGGTTTGCTTTGGTGGATAGACTGGTGTCGTAGGCGGTTGGGCGATTAGACGATTAGACGATTGGACGATTGGGCGATTGGGCGATTGGGCGATTGGGCGATTGGGCGATTAGGCGATTAGGCGATTAGGCGGTTGGGCGGTTGGGCGGTTGGGCGGTTGGGCGGTTGGGCGATTGGGCGATTGGGCGATTGGGCGGTTGGGCGGTTGCCGTTTGCTGCGTACTGACCGCTGACGGCTGATGGCTGATGGCTGATGGCTGAAACCTGACGAAAGGTCCATCCATGTCGAAACGTCCGAAGGAAACGCTGATCCCCGTGCGCGGCAGGGGCAAGCCGGCGCCGGAGAAGGGCGCGCTGCAGCAGAAGGTCCCGCCACCGCAGCCGGAGCGGCGATCGCTCAAGACTCCGACCGCCAACCGTCGCGGCCGGTGAGCTCGCTGCCGGTCGTGGTGGCAATCACTGGTGCGTCCGGGGCGCCGTACGCGGTGCGTCTGCTCGACGTGCTAGCGCGTCACCGTGTCCCGGTGTGGCTGATCGTTTCCAGTCACGGCTGGCGGCTGCTCAAGGAGGAGACCGGCGTTGCGGATGAAGCGGCACTGCGCGCCGCCACCGGCGGGGACTGGTCCAGTATCACCTTCTTCCCTGATGGCGACCGCGGCGCCAAGCCCGCCTCGGGGTCGGCGAAGTCGGCCGGCATGGTGATCTGTCCCTGCTCCATGGGCACCGTCGCCGCCATCGCCGGCGGCACCAGCCGCTCGCTGGTCGAGCGGGCCGCGGATGTCGTGCTCAAGGAGCGACGCAAGCTCATTCTGGTGCCCCGCGAGACGCCACTCTCGCTCATTCATCTGCGCAATCTTGTCGCGGTCACCGAGGCGGGTGCCGTCGTCATTCCCGCCGCGCCCGGCTTCTATCACCGGCCCACCCAGGTCAGCGAGCTGGTCGACTTCATCGTCCAGCGGGTGATCGACCAGCTGGGTCTGGAGATAGACATTGCTCCTCGTTGGCAGGGGTAGGTGGATCGGTATTCGACCTTCAGCGGCCAGCAATCAGCAATCAGCGTTAAGCGTGCTGCTGATCGCTGATCGCTGACCGCTGGACGCCTCTCGCGAAACCATCGCAATCATGCGCCTGGGCATCATCGCCGACACTCACGGCCTCCTGCGCTCCGAGGTGTTCGAAGTCTTCCGCGAGGTCGACCTGATTCTGCATGCCGGCGACATCGGGCCGGCGGGGCTGCTCATCGAACTCGAGGCGATCGCCCCGGTCACCGCGGTCTATGGCAACTGCGACGGCTGGGACCTGCGCGGCCGCTTGCCCGGTGTGGTGGAGCAGCGGATCCAGGGTCTCGACTTCGTGCTGCTCCATGGCGACCAGCTCGGTGCGCCAACGCCTGACACGCTGCACGATGCCTTCCCCGCCGCCGACGTGATCATCTATGGCCATACCCACCGGCCGCTGCTCACGACCGTGGACTTGACGGTGACGGTGATGAATCCCGGGGGCGCGGGCCGACGTCGCTTCGACCTGCCACCGTCCGTCGGGATCATGGAGCTTGAGTCCGGCCTGCCGCCCCGTGCGTGGCTTGTGCCGCTCACCGCCGCGGATGGCGACTGACCTCCGATGCTGCTCGCCCCACTGCTGCTCCTCCTCGCCACCGATACCATCCCGCTCCGTCCCGCGGATCACCCGCTCGTCTTTGACGGGCACGCCGACAGCGCCGAGTATGGGGCCGCTGCCGCGATCATCGAACGGCCGACGGGAGATATTCCGGTGTGGCTCCGGCGCGACGGCGACTACATCTATCTCGCCGCCGCGATCAGCGACAGCACTCGGTACTGGGGCGACGACTTCGTGGTCAGCATCGATATCCGCGGCGACGGCACTCCCGCCCCGGGGCATGATGACTTTCAATGGTACTTCCGGCGAGTCGCGGACAGCAGCGTGATTTATCGGGGTGATGCCGGAAAGTGGCGCGCTCCGCAGGACGACCCCGACTGGCGGCTCGGTCAGGCGCGTGAAGGCGGCGGCTGGGAGGTGCGGGTGACGGGCGACAGCGCCGGGTGGTCGATCGAGTTGCGGCTGGATCCTGCCTTCTTTGCCGAGGCCGGCACGCGCGGGCCGAGGCTGGCGTTCCGGGTTTTCGACAACGAACCGATGGGCTGGTTCCCCTGGCCCAGGCCGGCGGGGATCCGCCAGCCCACGGATGTGGAGCGGCGGCCCGAGTTATGGGCGGTGGTCGCCCGTTCGGCGCTGGCGCCGTGAGATATCCGCCCGGAGGGTCGCAGGGAGGGGCGAGGTCGCAGGAGCCCCGGAGGGCGCGTGCGTAGCTGGTCAGCATGCCGTCATTGTGAGGAACGCAAAGCCGAGCGCCCAGAGGGGCCCGGCGAACGAGCCCCCCCCGACACTGCCGGAGGGCTCCGTTAGGTCACCCAGGTCTCAAGCCGGCTGGTGCGGCGGAAGGCATCGGGATGCCGCCGGAACCAGCTCATGATGAGCAGGATCTCATCGAGATGCTGGAAGGGAAGGGGCCCCGGGGCGGGAGCCGGCAGCGCCAGCTCGTCGGCCACTACACCCCGGAACGCCTCCCGCTCGATCGGCGTTGCGGGCCACGGATAGCTGCAGCGCACCACTCCGTGGCGGATCAGGTACGCACGATCGTCGCCGAAATCGCCGGGGTCCCGATACACGAACGTCAGTGCCTCCACCGCGGCTCGGGCCCGGCTCGTCGCCGCCAGCAGCCATTCCAGCGTCTCGAACCGCTCCCGCCATTTGGTTGCCCGCTCGAACTCCGCCGCGCCGGCCGCCGCTTGCATCTCCGTCACGGTCCGGTCGATCGGCTGGATGGTGCGCCCTTCCAGGAATGCTTGCGCTGTTCCCACCCGCCGCAGGTAGTCCAGCTCCGTCACGAGTGCCGCACAGGGGCCGGCGCAGAAGCCGAAGCCGTGGCGCATGCAGGCGGCATCGCGTGCGGGAGAGAAAAGGTCCATCTGCCCCGCGAAAACGATCGGCATGGTCGGCGCACAATCGCGCAAGCCCAGCAGGTCATTGAGCGTCTTGACGCCTTCGCGCACCCGGGCCGGTGCGGCGAATGGCCCGTACCACCGCTGGTCGCTCCGGCTGGTGGCGACACTCGCCGCGATGCGCGGCGCCGGTCCGTTCGACACCGTGATGAAGAAGGTGCGCCGAGCCCGGTTCATCTGGTGATTGAAGGTGGGGCGCCAGCGCGCGATCTGACGCAGCTCCGTCAGGCAGGCGGCGAACTCGCTCGGCGTGTAGTCCCAGGTGATGTCGGCGGCGGCATGGAGGATCCTGGCCGCCTTGTCCTCGGGGTAGCTGGCCCGGAAATAGGAGAGCACCCGCTGCCTGAGCCGGCGCGCCTTGCCGACATAGATGACCCGGCCCATCGTGTCCAGCATCCGGTAGACCCCCGGCCGCGGCTCGGCCAGACGACGGACGCGCTCACGCAGCGTCGGCAGGTCCACAGTCGGCAGGGACAGCCGGAGGGCAGTGGTCATGAAGGTGGCAGCGAGCAGGTGGCAGGTGGCAGCGGGCGGGTGGAAGATACCGGGGCCACTGGCAGCCGTCAGCTGTCAGCCAAAGGCCATTAGCCATTGGCTGTTGGCCGTTGGCGAATGGTGTCATCCTGAGCGCAGCGAAGGATCTCTCGGCTCCGGAGCCTTGCTTAGGGCTGAAGAGATCCCCTGGAGGTGTTCACCTCAGCGGTGCTGGCGCAGGCTTCCGCCAGCTGCCAGACGGAAGCCGCGCGGCCGCCGTATTGCGTCGCAGGTTCGGATGGTCGATTTGCCCCGGGTTGTCGAGCTCGCCCTCCTCCCGGCTCGGTCAATGGCGCCGGTAGGAAAGCGCCGGGCTCCTCCGACTCAGCGCTTGCAGCGGGGTCTGGCAGAGGGCTACCCAATCAGGGTCTCCATACGGAATGAACCTGTCAATGACCACCGCAAAGCTCGTGGTAGTTCGTGTCACGCTGTAGCAGCCATGGGTCGGATCGCCGACAACCGCCGATCCAGTCTCAAACCACGTCGCGGTGACGCCGATCGGATCCATCATGTGCTGCTTGAAGGAGTAGTCGATCACGGAACGGCCGTTCACTCGAACGGGTGGACCGTTGGGCACTGGCTGATCGTTGGCGACGGTCATGGAGTAGTAGTTGCTTCCAACGTTGAAGAATCCGGTTTCGTCCCTTTCACCGACTGCGAATTGTACGCCAGTCTGATCCCACGCCCCGTCCACTCCTCTCAGGCCCGGGGTCCCGTTGCAACCTGTGCCCAGCACGGGATATGAGGGGCCGGCGGGCAAGGTGACCAGCCAGACCTGCTCGATCACGATCGGTTGAGCGCAGGTGGGTTGCGCGCTGGTGGTCGCGAACAACGCATGGCGGCCGTCAGGGGCGAACTGGAACCAGACGGGACCAGGAGAAGGAAGGCTGGGAATCGCCAGCGTGCCCATGACAATCGGAGTTCCGGACGCTCCCCACTGGGAGCCGCGCAGTGTCGCGGTGTTCCCGTCAACAGCGACATCGGCGGTGTCTTTTTCCAGGTAGCGCCGGGCGAGAAGCGGATCAATGGTGCGCCGGACGCCCCATTGAGTGCTCACCAGTGCGTACTCATCCACGGCGGAGACGCCGGCACCATTGTCGCGTGTGATGGAGAAGAGTCTGCCGCCCTGAGCAACACTCCCTGACAGAATATCCGAGAACGATGCTGGCATTGGAATCGTGTCCACAACGCCCGGGTTTCGCTCGAGGATGACGTGGGGATCGTTGGCCGGATACTCGAACCGGACGTTGATGCCGCAAATTGGCGTGCCCGGGCGTTCCTTCGAGAGCAGCGAGAGGGCACCATAGGCGTCGAGTTGGTAAACACCCGGAGCGTTCGCTACTGGCTGGGCAGGAACATTCAGGCCGGTAGTCGGATCAAGACGCTCGGTTTGGGCGCCTCGGGTGATGTAGCTCTTCAGATCGGCGGCATTGAGGTTGGGATCCATGGCGAGCAGCTGGACGGCGACACCTGCTACCATAGGGGTCGAAAGCGATGTTCCGTTGTCCAACACCACGGGTCCTGAAAAGGTGAATCCACTATTCCGCGATCCGAGGATCGCGACCCTTTCTCCGGGTGCCGCGATGTCGGTGCCTCCAGAAAAATAGTTGGATCCTGAGGGGGGAGCAGTCCAAAGCGTATTCCCCGGGCTTGTCCCGGCAACGAAGAGAATCCGATCACCATAGCTGGGTGACTGCAGCTTGAGGGTCATCAGCCCAGCCCGCAGAGCATTCGGCCCTCTTAGTCCGGCAAGCTGGCTGGCTGTCAGATTCCGGCTGTTCTCATTCCCGGTCGCAATGACGACCAAGGCGTTGGGGTTCTGGTCCAGAAACGCCTGGAGGGTTTCGACAAGGCGTGCCTGCAAGGCCGGACCGGTGGCACTATTTGATGGCGTGGCAATGGTAATCGACACAGAAAGTACGCGAATGCCATCAAGAGTTGCCGCTTCGAGAGCCTGCGCGAAAGCATTTCTAGTACTGAAAGTCACGCCGGCGTTGTTGCCCCCCAAGTGATAGAGGCGAAGGTCTGTCTTCCAAGCGACGCCGGCGATTCCCTGATCATTGTCACCCTTGGCAGACAGGAGCCCGGCCGCGGCGGTACCATGGTATGCGTATTTGGCCACTTCCAGGAGTGTCAGCGAATTGCTCGAGGCACCTGATGGAACGAACACGGGGCTTGTCCGCGAAGTGGAAAGGTCCGGATGGGTGGAGTCGAAGGCCCATTCTACTACGCCGACTTTCACCGGAGCGCCACCGTACTCACCTGTCTCGCATCCCCAAGCAAGTGGGGCGCGAATCGCCCTCATCGCCCATGTGGTATCCGATACTGCATTCAGCCAATCTGCCCGCGCCAGGCTGGCTCCATCGGTCGGGAATCGCGACTCGACCAATGGCTTTCCCTCATATCGGGTCATCGGTGTGGTACTGCGCACAATGGGTTCAGCGCTCAAGCTGTCGAGACGCGCGAGGTAGGCTGCCCAGGTCGAACCCGGATCAGGGTATCGCACAATGTAAGTGCTGATGAAGGTATTGCCTCCGACGATCGCGGCCTGGTACTTCTGTAGCATGGCGGTGAATTGGGATCCAGTGGTCCCAGGCTTCAACTGCAATTCTGCCATCGTCCGGAAGTAGACGAACGCGGTATCGACGGGATCACGAATTGTCAGAAGCGAATCGTCGGGCACGGCGAAGCTGTTAGGAATTGGGGGCAGTGGCCCGCCCGCCACCAGCGCACTTGCCTGAAAGCTGAACCTGGCCTGCGTCACCGGGCTCATCACATTCACGCGGATGGTGTCCTGCACCGTCGAGTCATTCGCCGCCAGCGTCCCGGTCCCGCCCACGAACCAGATCTTCCCCCCACCCGCCTCCACACTGTCCGGGTTGAGCGGCACCACCTTCGACGCCGGTGTCCCTGCTGGCGCCACCACCGTGATGCCCGTGGACGGGAGATAGAGTCTGACGGGCATCTGCAGCGTCTGCCCGCTCTTGTTGAGCAACCGCACGAACAGCGTGAGCCGCCGGTTGGGGCTCTGGGCCCAGGTGGCCGCCTGCCCCCGGATCAGCACCAGCCCCGCGGCGCCGCAAGTGGTGCGGTTGGGAAAGCTGGTGGTGACGGCGGTGGGGCTGGTGATGGTGAACTGCAGCTTGGCGCATAGGGTGTCGGCCACGACGAGGGTATTGGCCGCCACCTCCTGCGCTGCCTGCCGCGGCGCGGTCGAGTCCTCGTCGGTGCAGCCGAGCCCGGAGAGCGCGCACATCGTAAGGGCGAGGACGGTCAGCATGTGGCCGCTCCGGGCAGAGGGAAGGCGAACGCCAGAGTGGAACATGGATGCTCCGGGGGCCGGAGGGTGTGCGGCAGGACACAAAGGGTGATTTGGGGGTCCGTTCGACCATAACCTGCGGGGGGGGCAGCGCAAGGGGGAGGGAATCAGCCGTCAGCCATCAGCCGTCACCCCCGCGCGCTGGCCAGGGTCGCGCTCGGCGTACCGCATCCACTTGCGTACGGCTTCCCCCGAGCACCCAAGCTTTTCGGTGATCGAGGCGATGGCTCCCCGGTGCGACGGGTATTCTTGGGCGTGGTCTCGCAGCATCCGGACGGCCCGTTCCCGGACTTCAGGGGAATACCGGCTCGGTCTTGGCCTGTCTTCGATCTCTCAGGGAATGGAGTCTCCGACAATCCCGCGTCGATTCAGTCGCCGGATGCTGCTGTCGGCCACGTTTCCCGCCGCAGACCTTGCCGACCCGGCCGCCGGCCCGCAGTTTGACACCGAAGTGTTCACTCGCTTCCCTCGAACCAGGCGGCAGCAATGCCCAAGTGGAACCTCGTTCGCTGCGGCGCGCGCGGCGGCCCCACGCCGTGCCAATTCCCCGACGGTCATCGGCGCCGCACCCGGAACGCCGCACGGGCGCTCACCGTGCTGCCATCTCTCCCGCCGCAGTAGGGCGGGGGCCGCTCCGCTCATGGTTTCGTGGATCCGGTTCGCCGCCTCCCTGCTGCTCCCGCCCGTTCCCGCGGAATTCCCCGCGCAGGTTGTGGCCCATGCCACCGCCGCCGTCGAGGGCGACAGCGTCGCCACGGTTCGCGCGCGCTGGCAGCGGCGGCTGACCACAGACTCCACCGACCGCGCGGCGCGCCTCGGCCTCGCCACGCTTGACCGGCTGACTTACGACTACGCCGCTGCGGCGCTGGGCTACGGTCGCCTGACTGGCGACGACGCCTGGGCGCTGCATGCCCGGATGGGCGGCGCCCACAGCGACCTGTGGCGCGCACCGTTCGACCAGACCGTCTACCGGTATCTCGCCGTCGCCAGCGGTGCCCGCGCCCTGGGTGACTCGAGTCTGGCCGCCGCCGCGCTCAGTGCCGCCGGGTTCCTCGGTTCGCGACTCGGTGCGATGGGGCCATCCCTCGACAGCCTCGACGTCGCCTTCCAGCTCGCGCCCCGATCCAACCCGGCATTGCAGGCCCGGGTGCTCTGCGCCCGCGCGCCGATCCTCTCCTTCGCCGGACGGCCTGGGGCCATGGCCACGGCACAACGCGGCCTCGCGCTCGTCCAGCAGACCGGTGATCGACGGACCCTGGGGCTCTGCTACCACGCCGTCGCGATGGTCGCGATCAACGATCTCGACGATTCTCGCATCCCCCTGGCTTACGCCGACAGCGCCGCAGCCGCCTGGCGTGCCGCCCGTGACGGACCGATGCTGGCGCTATCCCACTATACAAAGGGATACACGCGCTTTAACTACGCCGACTTCGCCGGCGCCAAGGTGGCCCTGGGGGAGGCGATCATCGAGGCGGAGCGGACCGGCTCGCGCTTTGTCATCGCCTGGTCCCGTCGTTTCCTCTCCATGCTCTACTGGACCGCAGGCGACATCCCCGCCTCGGTCCAGGATTTTGCCCAGGCAGAGTCCCTATTCACCATGCTCAACGACGGCTTCGGCATCAGTCACACGCGGAACGGTCGGGCTTTCGCCCAACTGACGCTCGGACGGGTGGCGGAGGCGGAGGCCACCTTTCGCGCCCAACTCGCCGTCAGCGAGCGGAACGGGATGGCCGAAGGCGTCTTCGCCAACCTGCAGCACCTGTCGGCGGTGCGTTCGGTACGGGGCGACTGGAAGGGTGCCCGCGAGGAAATCGAACGGGCCGTGGCGTATGGGAATGCGAATGGCCACGCCGGATGGACCCCGAGTCTCGACTACCGGCGCGGAGTGATCGCGCTTCGGCTCGGTGAGCTCGACCTGGCGGAGCGCGTCCTCCGGCGATTCCTCGGCAGCCTCGGACCTGAGCAGCACCTCGATCGGTACGCCACCCGCACCCGGCTCGGAGAGGTCGCGGCCCAGCGGGGGGAGCTGGACCAGGCGGTCGCAGAACTGGAGCATGCCGGCCGACAGCTCGATTCGGCGCGGAGTGCGCTGACCGACACCCAGCTTCGCCTCCTGGTCTTCCAGACCCGCTCCGCCCTGGACGAACCCGATCTCGGCCTGGCCCCGATCGCCACGATCCTGGTGCGCGGAGATTATGCCAGCGCAGCCTTCCGTCTGGCGGAAGCGCGTCGTGCCCGCACGCTGGAAGCGCAGCTCATCAGGTCGGCCGTCCTTCAGGGAGAGTCGACACCGGCGGGAGCAGCGCTCGATGCGATCCCCGACCTTCCCGCGCTGCAGGCCGGGTTGCCCGAGAGCCTGGCGGTGATCGCATGGCTGGCGGGACGTGGCGGTGCGGCCACGACCGCCTATGTCGTGACTCGCGACGACATCCAGGGGACGGTCCTGCCATCGATCGATTCCGTGGCGCACGACATCGACCTCTACGTCGCGCTGCTGGAGCAGGGTGAGCCGAGCGATGCGGTGGGTCGGCGACTGGCAGACGCCATGCTCGCCCCCGCGGTGGCGCTGGTGCCCGCCGGGGTGAACCGTCTCATCCTCATTCCGGACGACCGGCTGCACCGGATTCCGTTCGATGCCCTGCCATTGCCGGATGGCCAGCCGCTCCTGCTGCGCTATGGCGTGAGTCGCGCCCCCTCGGCGGCGATCGCGGTGCGGCTCGCCGCGCGGCCTCGGCGGACCGGCCTCCCCACGCTGCTGGCGTTCGGCGATCCGCGTACATCGTCGGCGGACGACAGTTCCCACAGTGATCCGGAGGCGGAGCGGTATCGCGGCGTCTTTGCGGAGGCCGGCGGCCTTCCCCGACTCAAGGGCAGTGCCGCGGAAGCCCGTGATGCCGGTCGCTTCAGTCGGAACGCGGTGGTCCGCCTGGGCCCTGAGGCCAGCGAGTCCTTTCTGAAAGGCCGGTCGCTTCGATCGTTCCGTGTGATTCACCTGGCCACGCACGCCGTGGTGGACGATCAGTCAGAGAGCCGGACCTCGCTGGCACTCGCACCGGGTGGTGGCGAGGATGGTTTCCTCGGCGCCGGCGAGATTGGCGAACTTGACCTGGAGGCCGACCTGGTCGTGCTCTCCGCCTGTCGTACCGCGGCGGGTCGAGTCATTGGTGGCGAAGGAGTGCAGGGATTGGTCGCGCCGCTGCTGGGTGCCGGGGCGCGCGCGGTCGTCGCCTCGCTCTGGCCGATCGGCGATCGTGGCACCGCGACGCTGATGCAGGACTTCTATGACGGGCTGGCCGACGGGAAGACGGTGGGCGAGGCGCTGCGGGACGCGAAACTGGCGGCGCGGGCCGACGGGACGCCACCGAAAATCTGGGCGGCCTTCACGCTGGTGGGCGATCCCGATATCCGGATCCCGCTCGAGCACGGGAGGACGGTCCCGTGGTTCTACATCGGGGGAATCGTCCTGCTGCTCGCTGTGCTGGCCGCGTGGCGGATCAGGGTGCGCGCAGGCTGAAGCTGCTGGTGGTGGAGCGATAGGTGCGGACATCCTCGGTGTACGCCGTGACCGACCAGAGGTAGCGCCGGCCGGGGACCAGAGACTCCGCCGGAACGGCGCTGGCGACGGTATCGACGACTCGTGTCGCGAATACGACCGCCCCGCTGCTATCCAAAACCTCCAGACGATAATCGACCGCACGCGGGACCCGGTGCCACACGAACACCGGCGTCGCCGTCAGCTCCGCGCCATCGACGGGGTGCAGGGTGACAACCGCCGCACGCCCGCCGCGCAGCGGCTCCGTGGTTTCGCGCTGCAGGGCGTACAGCAGACCAACTCCCGCCACCACAACGATGCCTGCCGCGGCCCGCCATGCGGCGCGGTTATACCACCGGGAGCGGACCGGTCGGCCGGCAATCATCACCGCCCGCAGCAGTTCGAATTCCGCGCGACGGCGGGGATCGAACAAGATCTGCTGCAGCGTGCGCAGGCGCTCGGCCTCGCTGCCGCGTCGTTCGAGAATCGCCACCATCGCCTCGAGCGACACCGGCTCGGCGTCACTGGTGTCCGGGCGCCTGGCCATGGCCCCGGCGTAGAGCGCCCGCAAGCGGTCGTCGTTCATGCCGACTCCTCCGGTCCGATGCCCCGGGCCTGCAGCCGTTCCCGCAGGTCCGCCAGCCCGCGGTACAGCAGATGGCGGGTGCGCGGTTCACTCCAATCGAACAGGTCCGCGATCTCCTCCCGGGTATAGCCGGAGAGGTACAGTCGGACCACGCCAGCCCGGTCGGGAGTGAGGCCGTCAACTTCCCGGGCGATCGCCTCGCCCAGCTCGCGGTCAATCAGCGGCGCGTCGGCTGCCGGACTCGCACCGAGTCGTGCCTCGCCGCTCGGGCGTTCCAGGCCGGCCGGTGTTTCCCGTCGGGCGCGACGCCGCCGGAGCAGGTCGATCGCCGCCGACATGGCGGTGCGATAGACATAAGACGCCGGAGTGCTGGCCGGGTTCCCGCGGCCGGGGTCCGAGCGCCACAGCCGGATGCGGACCTCCTGAAAGACCTCATCGATCCGATCGTCGAGCCCGTAGCGCCAGGCCAACCCGCGCACCTGCTCGGCGCAGCGGGTGATCAGCGCCTCAAGGGCCTGTTCGTCGGGAGGGGGAGATTCGGTCATGAGGGCGCGGGTTCCGCTGTGGGCGGCGGTGTGTGACGGGGAAAGCTGGCACGCGGAAGCTACGGCGACCGGAGTCAGACGCAACCTGGGCGGAGGGGGCGAGGGTCACGCGTCCAGAGTCGAGCAAAAGTCGCGGATCGATCCTCATGGTGCTTGACCCGCGCCGAAGTGGGAATAGTTCCGGGCCAGGCGCGTCACAGGAGGAGACCTGGCTTGGCGGTCCCGGTCGATTCGGCGGGTCCACCCCCCACAGGAGAGTCGCCATGCGCGACCACATCATCCCTCGGTTCCTTTGTGCGGTGCTGGTCATGGCGATGGTTGGGGGGTGTGGCAGCGCCAACCCGTTCAATCCCTTTCAGGACGTCAGTGTGAGGGTGGCCGGTACCGGTTTCGGTACCGGGGCCGTGTTCGCTAATGATCCGGCCGTCCCCCTCGATTGCCAAGTAACGCCCGACGCCCTGATCGGAGCCTGTGACGTGACCTTCCAGGATGCGGGAAGCGGCGGGAGCTTCACGCTCACGGCAGCAGCCGATCCGGGCAGCGGTTTCCTGGGGTGGCAGGGATGCAGTAGCGTTGCCGGTCCCGTCTGTACGCTCAACTTCAGCCCCGGGAGTGACGTCACCTTCTTCGTGGACGTCATCTTCTATCCGACCGCTCCCATTGGGGGCTTGGCGAAGGTCAGCGGCGATAGCCAGCAGGTGAGGCTCTTCACTCACGCACCCCTTGTGGTGTCGTTCCGGAACCCGGACGGGACTCCACGGGTTGGAGCCGATATTCTGTGGATGGCTGAACCAGGCGGCTTCAGTGTGGAGGGCAGTTCGATTGTGGATTCTGCCGGCTTCGCCTCAACGGACATCGGCGAGAATGGTCAGGGAGAGTTTCAGCACACCCGTATCACCGCCTCACCCGCGGGAAGTCCGCTCGACCAGGTCACTTTCACCGTATTTCTGCCCCATAGGTTCCGGGTCGTCTCGGGAGACAGCCAGACTGCGGCGCCTGGCGCCCGACTGCCGCTGCCGATTACCGCGGTGTTCGAGGATCCCATCTGTTGTTCAGATGGTCCGCCCGCCAGCTTCAGCTGGCTGGTCCTCACTGGCGGGGGAAGCCTGGACAAGGACACGACCGCCTGGGCAGGCCCGGCCTCCATGTCGAACGGGTGGGTGCTGGGCCTGGTGGCGGGAACCCAACAGGTCCGCGTCATCCGCCAGCTCGCCGTCGAAAACCTGCCGCCGGACACCACGATCATCACCGCGTTCTCGGTTCCCGCCGGGGGCAATCCGGTCTGCGGTACTGGCGGCACCCTGCATGTGGGGGGCGTTGACGTCACCAGCCCGGAGACCTGGACCGCGGCCGGCAGCCCGCACATCGTGCAAGGCCAGTTGAGATTCACCGTAGGCGCCCGGCTCACGATCGATGCCGGCGCCGTCGTCTGCGTCGAGCCCGGCGGGTACATCTCCCTGTCTGAGGGGCTCTACGCCGTCGGTACCCCGGCGAACCCGATCCGCTTCACCGCCACCGACACAGCGCAGGGCTGGCAAGGGATTCTTCTCGGCGGCCCTGCCACCACGCCGTTCAGCGAGATCAGCAACGCCCGGTTCGAGTATGCCTTCTCGGCGATCGTCGCGGCCACACCGATCAGGATCGACAGCACGATCATCCGACAGTCCGGGAACCTCGCGATCATCATTCAGAACAGCTCGACGTCGAACCGGATCTTTCACACCACGGTGGACACGACATTCGGTTCCAACCCGGCGGTGCTCCTGAACGCTCCGGGGACGGTGTTCGTCGGGACGATTCGTGGTGCGGGCGGCACGGCTGCGCTGATGATCAATGAGGATTCGGTGACGGTGCAGGACTGTGAGATCAACGGGAGCGGTGGTATCGGCGTTCTCGTCGCGAACTTCCAGGGCGCAGTCGTGAGCAACTGCAACATCACCGGCAATGCCGGCCTGGCCGTGAGTGGGTCGCCCGTGGACGCCCGCTCGAACTGGTGGGGCAGCGCAGCCGGCCCGGCGATCGGGGGGCCGAACGGCGTGAGCAGCGGAGTGGATGCCAGCAATCCCCTGTCGGCGCCGGCGACACCTGGCTTCCGGCCGGTCTGGATTCGGCGTGGATCGATGGTGCGGCTCTCGCGCAGCCCCTGATCACATCGAGCGGCGGCGCGGACGTGGCCGCGCCGCCAATCGATCCCTTGCCTTGGGGGAGCTCGCCCTCGGTGTCGAAGGGCTGGATGCAGGATTGGGCTGCCCGGGGTTTTGTGGACACCTTCCTTGATTCTGGACTCGTGCGCGCGGCATACGCAGCGCCCGGCCCGTGCGCAGGCAGGCGGTCAGCTCCCGGCGCAAGGCCCCGCGGCCTTGGACGTACAGCGCTTGGTAGATGGCCTCGTGACTGATGCGCATGGACGGACTGTCCGGAAAATCACACCGCAGGCGGTGGGAAATCTGCTCAGGACTCCACGCCAGCGCCCAGCGGCGATGTTGGCGTGGGCCGTGGCGTCGTGCGTCCCCAAGCGCGCGGCCTTCGGTCGGCGCGCCGCCCGATCCGCATGCCACTGGGCCGTCGTGGCCCGGTAGGCGAGGCCACCGCTCCGCGTCGCGGCATTGCGCCGTAACTCGCGTGAAATGGTCGAGGGGGCGCGGCCCAAGCGACGCGCACTCTCCCGCACGCCACATCCTTGGGCGCGCAGGATCGCGAGTTCTTCGCGCTCTGCGTAAGACAGGTACCGCACGGATCGCGGCGGCGCGGAGGCCGCCAGATGTGATGGAGGCATACCGCCCCACTCCCGGAACCATCGTCCGCCTACGGGTGGGGAAACGCCCGCCGTCCGCGCCGCGTCCTCACTCGACTGGCCCGACGCGACGGCGACCCAGAATCGCCGCCGCTCCGCACGGTGCACCGCCGGCGGGCGCCCCAGTGATCGTAACATGCGGCGCCCCGCCCGGTCAGACCGCCGCTTCTGCTTCTTCGCCATTGCCCACCTTGTTGGTCGAGGTGTTGCAACGACCGATTGAATCCACCCAATACACCAGTGAGGCCTTCCAGCGGTTACTCCACGAGCTCGGGGTCACCTGTAGCATGAGCCGCTCGGGCAATGTCTGGGACAACGCGGTGATGGAGCGTTTCTTCTCGACGCTGAAAACGGAGCGGACGCACGGGAAGCGCTACGGCACGCGGAATGCCGCCCGGGCCGACGTCTTCGACTTCATCGAGCGGTTCTACAACCCCGTGCGGCGACACTCGACCCTGGGTAACATCAGTCCTGTGGCGTTTGAACTGGCAACAGCAGTAGCGTAACTCACCGTCCACCGAACTCAGGACAGCTCATCAGCCATCAGCCCTTAGACGTTGGCCGTTAGCAGCAAGCATTCAGCGTTCAGCAACCGCCCACCGCCTACTGCCACTGAAGGGCGGAGCTGGAGCTCCGCCCCTACCCAGCTATCCCTGACACCGCCAGCAGAACACTGTGATCCGCCCGTCGATATCATGCGTCCCCGCCAGGCGCGTGCCGCACTGGCGACACGGTTCCCCCTGTCGCTCGTAGACCATGAGCTCGAGCTGGAAGTTGCCCGGTTGCCCGGTGCCGGTGCGGTAATCGCGAAACGTCGTGCCCTCGGCGTCGATGGCGGATTGAAGAATGCGGCGAGTCTCGTGGTAGAGCAGCTCGTAGCGTTCGGGCGGAACCTTGTTCGCCGGTCTGGAGGGATCGATCCCCGCGGCGAAAAGCGCTTCGTTGGCGTAGATGTTCCCGACGCCGACGATTTTTCGCTGGTCCATCAGCACCTTCTTGATGGCCTGCCGTGAATTCCTGAGTCGCGCCATGAAGGCCGCCGGTGTCAACGCCGAATCCAGCGGCTCCGGCCCCAGCGCTCGGTCGTATGCGTCCCAGCCCTTTGGATTCAGCAGCAGCAGCGTCCCGATGCGACGGACATCCCGAAAGATGAAATAGGTCCCGTCGTCCAGCACGGTGCGCAGTACGGCGTACTTCCGCTCCGCCTCGGTCAGCGGCCGGTTGTAGTAGAGGAGGTTGCCGCTCATGCCCGGCTGCAGCACAAAGCGATGCGTGCCCAGGTCGATCACGGCATGCTTTGCCCGGCGGAAGACATCCTGCACCGTGGCACCGGTGAGCGCCGCGAGGAGGCGTGACCGGGTGACGCCACGCAGCACATCAATGTGGGAGAGGCTCGCGGTGAGGATGGTGCGGCCGAGCAGGACAGGCCGGATGCCGCGGACCATGGTCTCGACTTCGGGAAGTTCGGGCACAGTGCAGAATGTAGATGGAGAGGCGTGCTATTGCCGCTGTTCCTCTCGCCAGCCGATGTCGCGCCGGTAGACCTTGCCGGCGTACTCGATCCGCTCCGCCGTTTCCCGGCTGAGGCGCTGGGCTTCGCGGAAGGTTGGGGCGACGGCAGTCACGTTGAGCACGCGGCCACCGTGCACCCGGAGGATACCGTCGGCGCCGCGCGCCGTGCCGGCGTGGAAGACGCTCACGCCTGCGGGCAGTGTCGCTGGAATCGTGATGGCCGCGCCCTTCTTCGGGTCGTCGGGATAGCCCTCGGCGGCCAGCACGGTGGTGACGGCGTGCGCCGGTGCGATCGTGAGGGGGCCGGGTGCCTCGCCCCGCGCCGTGCGCCAGAGGCACTCGGTCAGACCATTGGTGACGAGGGGCAACACGACCTGCGTTTCCGGGTCGCCCAGGCGGCAGTTGAACTCCACCACCCGGAGTCCGCCATCGGGGCCGATCATCAACCCCGCGTAGAGCACGCCGTTGTAGGGCGCGCCGCGCCGCGCCAGCTCCATCAGTGTCGGTCGCAGCACCTCGCGCACGGCGCGGTCGAGCAGCGCCGGCGTGCCGAGGGCGACAGGGCTGTAGGCGCCCATGCCACCGGTGTTGGGGCCGGTGTCGCCCTCACCCAGGCGCTTGTGATCCTGGGCGGCGGGAAGGAGGGTGATGTCAGTGCCGTTGGTGATGGCGAGCAGCGAGAGTTCCTCGCCGGGCATGAAATCCTCGATGATGACGACGTCGCCCGCGGTGCCGAACCTCTTCTCGCCCAGCATGGAGCGCACCGCCGCTGCCGCCTCGCCCCGTGTCTCACAGACGATGGCACCCTTGCCGGCGGCGAGCCCCGACGCCTTTACCACCAGTGGTTCCGCATGGGCGGCGACGTACGCCAGCGCGGCGGCCTGCTCGGTAAAGGTGGCGCTGGCGGCCGTCGCCACGCCGGCGCGCACCATGACATCCTTGGAAAAGGCCTTCGAGGCTTCGATCTCCGCCGCCGCCCGGCTGGGTCCGAACACCACCCGACCTTCGGCCCGCAAACGGTCGGCGAGACCGAGCGCGAGCGGCCCCTCCGGCCCGACGATGGTCAGGTCGATGCCATAGGCATCGGACGCGTCGGCCAGCCGGTCGATATCCGTGGCGCTGATGGGGAGGTTGGAGCCGAACTCGGCGGTCCCGGGATTGCCCGGGGCGCAGTAGATCGTGGCGGTGGGGTCTTCGTGGTGGAGCGCCGAGACGATTGCGTGCTCCCGGCCCCCGCCGCCGACGACCAGCAGCCGCATTACTGCTGTGACTTCTTGAAGGCGTCGCCCACCCGACCGGCGGCCTTCTTGGCTGCATCGACCACCTGGCCGAAGGTCTCCTTCGCCTCGCCGGCGTAATACTCCTTGGCGGCGGAGAAATCCTCGCTCAGCGGGCGGTCACCGGAGGACCCGCGCCGGACATACTCGCCGCGCAGGATCCGGTCATAGGCGCCCCCGGCGATCCACTGCTGCAGCTCCGCGGCGCGCACGGTGTGCATCGGATGGGTGAGCATCAGCGTGCTCATCACCTTGTAGACCACATCAAAGCCGTCGTTGCTCGTGGTGTACTCGTGCGCCTGGGCCATGAACGTGTCGAGGTCGAGCTGGCCGGCGTACTGGGGCGGGCGAACCCCGCCGGCCATATTCAGAAACAGGCGCTGTGATGCGAGCGGGTCCTGCCCGCCGAGCAGGCCGGCCCGATCAGCGGACAGCTCCGCCTTGCGAGACCACTCGAGGAAGGCCAACCGCACTGGCAGCAACGCGATACCGGCCAGGAAGGGCAGGGCGGAGGCGCTCACCAGAAAGAGGATCGCGGCGATCGTGCGGTAGAAAGCATGCCCGCTCATCACATGCCCCAGCTCATGGGCCAGCAGCACCCGGACTTCGTCATCATCCAGTAATTCAAGTGCAGCGGAGTGCAGGACGATAAATGGGTGGTCGATCCCGTAGGCGCCGGCATTGAACACCGGCGTCTGGGAGACATAGAGCTCGGGGACCTCGGCCCAGTCGAACGTCGTGCAGACCTCGACATGGGTGGTCCACAGCTTCGGAAACTGGGTTGGCCCGACCCGCACCGAATTGGCCTGGAACAGCAGCCGGATGCCGCGCTCACCACCGAGAAATGCCAGGAGCTTGCGCGTGATCTCTTCAAAGCCCGGGACCGACCGCAAGGTCTGCAGCGCGGCGCGGTCGGCGGGGTGCTCCCAGCTCACGGCGGCGATTTCGGGGAGCGTGCGCCGGGGGCGCGGGGCGGGCAGGGTCATCGTGGTCTCTGGGCTGAGGGCGGGGTCCGTACGCCCTGCCCGGGCGATGGTTTCATCGTGAGACGGTGGCTGAATAGCCGCTCTGGTGTTGGCATGTGGATCGGCGCTGCCGGCCGGTTCAACCGGCTACGCCAGCGCCTGTTCCAGGTCCGCAATCAGGTCGGCGGTGTCTTCGATTCCGCAGGAGAGTCGCACCAGGCTGTCGGTGAGTCCCATCTCCTGGCGGAGCGCGAGCGGCACCGCCGCGTGCGTCATGCTGGCCGGGTGGCCGATCAGGCTTTCGACCCCGCCGAGCGACTCCGCCAGCGCGAAGATCCGGGTCCGTTCAACCACGCGCCGGGCGAGATCGGCGTCGCCCAGTTCGATCGAGATCATGCCGCCAAATCCGCGCATCTGCCGTTGGGCCAGCTGGTACTGCGGATGGGTCGGGAGACCGGGGTAGTAGACATGCTTCACCCGTTTGTGCCGCGTCAGCCACTCGGCGATCTCGCGGCCGCTGGCGTCATGCTGCCGCATCCGGAGTGGCAGCGTCTTGAGGCCGCGGAGGCAGAGCCAGCAGTCCATCGGGCCGGGGACGCCGCCGGCGGCATTCTGCAGGTAGCCGATCCGCTCCGCGAGGTCATCGCGCCGGGTCACCAGCATGCCGCCGATCATGTCGCTATGACCGTTGAGATACTTGGTCGTGGAGTGCAGCACGACGTCGGCACCGAGTGCGAGGGGCTGCTGGAAATAGGGCGTGGCAAAGGTGTTGTCGACCACGAACACTGCCCCGCGCGCCTGGGCGATATCGCCGATGGCGGCGAGATCGGTCAGGAACATCATCGGGTTGGTCGGCGTCTCGGCGTAGATCATCCGGGTCGCCGGCGTGAGGGCGCGGGCGACGGCGGCGGGATCCCGCATGTCGACAAAGGTGAAACGCAGGCCGAGCCGTTCGTAGACCCGCTCCATCAGGCGGTGCGAGCCGCCATACAGGTTGGAGCCGGCCACGATGTGGTCGCCGGCGCTGAACAGTTTCAGGATGGTGTCAAGCGAGGCGAGCCCGGAGGCGAATGCAAAGCCATGGGTGCCACCCTCCAGGCTGGCCACCGCGCGTTCCAGCGCTTCCCGGGTCGGATTCTGTGTCCGGGCGTATTCGTAGCCCTTGTGGCGGCCGAGACCGTCCTGGATGTAGGTCGAGGTCTGGTAGATCGGCGGCATGACCGCGCCAGCGAGCGGATCTGGCACCGGACCGGCGTGGACAGCCCGGGTGGCAAAGCCGGTCGGGTGGTCGTCGGGCGCGAGTTGTGTCATGCGGGCAGGGTGAGAGAGGGCGGGAACGTAATCCGGCGGCTCCGCGGCCGGCAAGCCACACTGGCGTCGAATGGCGAGGGGGGAGCGGGCTGATGCTACTCGAATCGATCGCGGACCGGCTGGATCCGAAGGTGCTCGCGCCCCGCTGCCTCGTGGTGGACGATGACGCGGCGGTGCGTCGCAGCATCTCCAAGGTGATCGAACTGCAGGGACTCGCCGCGCTGGAGGCCGACGGGGCCGAAGCAGGTCTGGTGCTGCTGGCGGAGGAGGGCGAGGTCCCGCTCATCATCAGCGACATCAACATGCCCGGGATGAACGGACTCGCCTTTCTCGAGGAGGTGCTGCGCCTCTATCCCGATACCGCGGTCATCATGCTGAGCGGCGTGTCCAATGTGCAGACCGCCGTCACCTGCCTCGACCGGGGTGCGCTGGACTATATCGCCAAGCCGGCCATGGTGGAGGAGGTCCGGGTCCGCGTCGTCAAGGCGCTGGAGAAGCGGGACCTCACGTTGCAGAAGCGCTTCTATCAGAAGAACCTGGAACTGCGGGTAAAGGTCCAGGCGACCCGGATCCGCGAGCTCTTCCTCCAGGGGGTGCAGACGCTGGCGCACGCGCTGGAAGCCAAGGACTCCTACACCCGTGGTCACTCCGCCCGGGTCAGCCGCTACGCCGCGCAGACCGCCATTCGCCTGGGCTTTACCGGCGATCGGCTTGAGGAGATCCGGCTCGGAGCGGAGTTGCACGACATCGGCAAGATCGGGACGCGTGAGGCGATCCTCAACAAGCCTGGCAAGCTCACCGACGAGGAGTTCGCGCACATCGCCGAGCATGTGGTTCTGGGCGAGCGGATCCTGGCACCGCTCGCGCGGGAAAATCCCACGGTGCTTCGTATCGTCCGCAACCATCACGAGCGGATGGACGGGCGAGGCTTCCCCGACAAGATGGTGGGGGAGACCATCTCCATCGAAGCCCGGATCGTCTGCGTGGTGGACGCGTTCGACGCCATGACCACCAACCGGGCCTACCGCGACTCGCGCCTCCCGGTTGACGCGATGAAGGAGCTGGATCGGTGCACGCCGAGCCAGTTCGATCCCGATGTGGTGCAGGCGTTCAAGGCCGCCTTTCCCGACCTGAGCCTGCTCCCCGTCGAAGTCTGACCGAGGACGGGCCGCACCGTGACCGTCGTCACGGCTATCGGCACCGGCGTGTCCCACTGTTGAGTGTGACTCCACCCGACACTCCGCGCCGTCGCACTCGGGCCGCGCGGTCCGATGCCATGCCCCTCCAGATTCCGTCGTCCAGCTCCGAGTCGCCCATCCTCTGCCTCCTGGCGGATGACGACGCCGAGCTGCGCCGGGCCATGGCGCAGGTGCTGGAAGGCATGGGGCTGTCCTGCCTGGAGGCGGGCTCCGGCATCGAGGCGCTGGCCATCCTCGAGCAGACCGGTGAGCTGCCGCTGCTGATCTCGGACGTCTCGATGCCCGGGATGGGCGGACTCGGCCTGCTGCGGGAAGTGCGACGGCGGCATCCGGACATGGCGGTGGTGATGCTGAGCGGAGTCCGCGAGGCGGAGACCGCAGTGGAGTGCCTGCTGGCGGGCGCGCTTGACTACATCACCAAGCCGGCGCTGCTCGGCGAGATACGGTCCCGGATCCAGCGGGCGCTGGAGAAGCGCGATCTCACCCTGCAGAATCGATTTTACCAGCAGCACCTGGAGCAGCTGGTCGACCACCAGGCCATCCGCCTCAAGGAACTCTTCCTCGAGGGAGTGCAGACCCTGGTGCATGCGCTCGATGCGCGGGATCCGTACACCCGGGGTCATTCGATCCGGGTCAGTCACTATGCCAGCCGAATCGCGAGCCGCATGGGATTCGGCGGGCAGGCCCTGGAGGATATCCGGCTGGGCGCGGAGCTGCATGACATCGGCAAGATCGGGACGCCCGAGGCGATCCTTCACAAGCCGGGCCCGCTTACGCAGGAGGAATTCGGTCACATCACCGAGCACACCGTCCTCGGCGAGCGCATCCTGGCGCCGCTGGCGCGGCAGAATCCCACCGTGCTGTCCATTGTGCGGTCCCATCATGAACGGGTGGATGGCGCCGGCTTCCCCGACCAACTGGGTGGGAACCGCATTCCGTGGGCGGCGCGCATTGTCGCCGTGGCGGACGCCTTTGACGCCATGACGACCGATCGGTCCTACCGCGCCTCCCTCCCCGCTGCGAGCGCCTGCGACGAGATCCGCAGCTGCGCCGGGGCCCACTTCGACACCGAAGTGGTCGCCGCCTTCCAGGCTGAGTTCCCCGACCCGGGGCAGATGATGCTGGTGGAGTAGATTGGGGGCCGTGGTGCTGCGCAGTGGCGCGGCCCCCGGAGCCTGGAGCCCATGATTCGACTCTCACCGCGTCAGTCGCTCTACTGCCTGCTCGCCGGCCTGGGATGGGCGGCCGTCGCCTACCTGTTCGGTGGGCGGAGTTTCGGGGCCGCTATCCGGGGCGGCCTGCTGGCGGCACCACTCATCGGCCTGGGGGTGGGCTGGCTCACCCAGCACGGCTTCGAGAACGCGACCGGGAGCCGGCGCGGTGTGGTGGCGCTGATCAGCCTCTACATCGGCGCCTCCCTGTTCGGCCTGGCGATCGGCGTTGGACAGTTGCTGGCGCATGGCGGGACCGATCGGGCACCGCTGGAGGTGCTGGTCGAGCCGCTGCTGGGGGTGCTCTGGGGAATCACCTTCACCGGCTTCCTGCTGTTCCTCTGGCCGCTCAGTTACGGCACCCACCTCCTGCTCGAATGGCTCGATGACCGCTGAGTTCCGCCGGATGCCGATGGTCGCCCTACCGCAGCCCAGCCCTCCCGTCCTACCTTTGCGCCATGTCTGATACGCTCATGATCAGTGTGTCCGGGATGCGCGGGATCGTCGGCAAGGATCTCACCCCGGAGCTGGTGGCCCGTCACGCCGCGGCCCTGGGTGCGTGGGCCCGCTCCAACGGGAAGCCGCTGGTGGTCCTCGGGCGCGATGCTCGCACCAGCGGTCCGATGTTCGCCCGCGCGGCCATCGCGGGGCTGATGTCGGTCGGGGTCGACGTCATCGATGTCGGAATCGTCCCCACCCCCTCCGTGCAGCTGGCGGTGGAGCATCATCATGCCGGTGCCGGGCTGATTCTCACCGCCAGTCACAATCCCATCGAATGGAATGCCCTCAAGCTGGTGGGTCCCGACGGGATCTTCCTCGACGGCGCTGACGGCGCGGCGGTGCGCGCCCTCGCCGAGGCGGGGCCGCCGCGAGTGGGCTGGGAGGGCGTGGGAGCGGTGCGGGAGGATGGCGACGCGATCGCCCGGCACCTCGATCAGGTGCTCGCGCTCCCCATGATCGACGTCGCCGCGATCCGGGCGCGCCGTTTCACCGTCGCGCTCGACTGCGTGCGTGGTGCCGGCGGCCTTGCCATTCCGCGGCTGCTCGAGCAACTCGGCTGCCGGGTGCACGGGATCCACCTGGAGGCGGATGGGAAGTTCCCCCACCCGCCCGAGCCTCTGCCTGAGAATATCGGCGACCTGGCACGTCTTGTCCGGGAGACTGGCGCCGACATCGGTCTGGCGGTTGATCCCGATGTGGACCGGCTGGCGCTGGTGGATGAACTGGGTGAACCGATCGGAGAGGACTACACGCTGGCGCTCGCGGTCCGGGCAGTGCTGGGTGCTGCCGCATCGGTGAAGGGCGCAGCAGGAGCTCCGCCCGTACCGGGACCCGCAGGCGTTGTGGTCTCCAACCTCTCGACCAGTCTGGTGGTGGAGGATGCGGCGCGGATGCATGGCGCCCGGTTCGTCCGGGCGCCGGTGGGCGAGGCGAATGTGGCCCGGACCATCCGGGATGAGGGCGCGATCATCGGTGGCGAGGGCAATGGCGGGGTGATTCTCCCTTCGCTGCATATCGGTCGGGATGCGCCGGTCGGTGTGGCACTGATCCTGCACCTGCTCGCGGCTACGGGGCAGTCGGTCTCGCAGCTCGTCGCCAGCCAGCCCCGGTACCGGATTGTGAAAGCCAAAGCACCTCGTGGCAACGATTTAGCTCCAGTGTACTCGGCGCTCCTGGCCCGCTTTCCCGATGCGGTGCCGGATCGGCGCGACGGGTTGCGGCTGGCGTGGTCCGACCGCTGGGTGCACGTTCGACCCTCGGGCACAGAGCCCATCGTGCGGTTTATTGCGGAAGCTCCCACCCAGGCCGCGGCGGAAACGCTGGTGACGGCCTGTCGCGAACTCTTCTCGAAGTAAGGACCCGGTATGTGCGGCATCGTCGGCTATATCGGCCCGCGTCAGGCGACCGGCCTGCTGATCGAGGGGCTCCGGCGCCTCGAGTATCGTGGCTATGACTCGTCCGGCGTCGCGATCCTCAACGGACGCGGCCTCGTCGTGGTCAAGGAGTCGGGAAAACTCTCCGCGCTGGAAAGCCTGCTCGATCGGGACATGCCCAAGGGCACCGTCGGCATCGGGCACACCCGCTGGGCCACGCATGGTCCGCCGACGGCGATCAACGCGCATCCGCACATGGACCAGAGCGGGAAGATCGCGCTGATCCACAACGGGATCATCGAGAATTCCGGTGCGATCAAGAAGGTCCTCGAGCAGCGCGGTCACACCTTCAAGTCCGAGACGGACACCGAAGTGCTCGCGCACCTGGTGGGCGAGTGCTACAAGGGCAATCTCGAAGAGGCGGTCGCCCAGGCGCTGCGCGAGGTCGATGGTGCCTACGGGATCGCGGTCATTTCCGAATCCGAACCGGACGTGCTGGTCGCGGCGCGGAAGGGCTCACCACTGCTGGTGGGCGTGGGCGACGGCGAGTGGTTCGTCGCCTCGGACGCGTC
>JANOFA010000560.1:0-9584 GCA_031413355.1 Gemmatimonadota bacterium
CGGCGGTGCGCCGGATCGTGGCACGCTACCTCACCGCCACCGGCTATCAGGTCGTGGAGCGCGAGGATGGGAGGGCGGCGCTCGAGTACCTCGCGGCACATGCGGGGCAGCTGCACCTGGTGCTCACCGACCTGGTGATGCCGCTGATGAGCGGTCAGGAGCTGGCGTCCCGGATCGCGGAACGCTGGCCGCATCTTCCCGTGCTGTTCATGTCGGGCACACCGGGCGATCTCGCCGGCCGCACCGAGGGCTGGGCGTCCATCCCCGTCATCCCCAAGCCGCTGGACCTTGCAGAAGTGGCCCGGCGGGTCGCCGAGGCGCTCCGAGTCGAGGTGTCGTGAGTCGGTCTCCCATGACTCACCCCCGCGACCCCCTCCATGGGGTCACACTTGAGACGATCGTCACCGCGCTGATGGAGCGACATGGCTGGGTCGAACTGGGAGAGCGGATTCCGGTGCGCTGCTTTCTGCTCAACCCGAGCGTCAGGTCGAGTCTCACCTTCCTGCGAAAGACCCCCTGGGCCCGACAGCGACTGGAAGCGTGGTACGTTGCCGAGCTGGAGCGGTGATCGCCTCCTGAGCTACGCCTTCGTCGGCCAGGCGAAACCGGTCACCGAACGGCCGGCGGTCATGGATCGTCGCGCGCGGGGACGACCCGTTGGTACCAGGTACCAATGCGAGTGGAGTCGCGCACCTGGTAGCGCTCCCGCAACAGCGCCATCGTGGCTGGAGACCGTTCCCGCAGCAACTCGGCGTACTCGGGTCTGACCAGCACGTAGGCGGGGTGACTCGTGTCGAGCTGGCCTGGCAGCCGGTCCCACAGCGGCTGGACGAATTTCCCCCAGGACCAGCCGTGGATGGCGCCGGCCTGCTCGCGATGCCCGAGCCAGAGGACCCGTGGATCACCAAAGACGTAGACCGGGCCGGCCAATGCGGAGGCATGCCTGAGAAAGGCAAGCTCCGAGTGCCACAGTCGGTACGCCGGGCTGAGCTGATCCTGATAGGCCGTCAGCGGCGACGGCTCCTCACGCACGTCGATGGCGGTCGACACTCGTGTGAGTGTTGGCCGGTAGACTGCAACCACCGCAATCGTCATGAGTAACACGACCGCTGCCTGTGGTCGCGCCCGCAGCCAGCCCACCCGACCCAGCACGCCGTCAGCGCCGCGGGCCGCAAGAATGCCCAGGGGAGGGACCAGCAGCAGGAAGTGGTACTCAAAGAAGGAGAGTTTCTGGGCGATGATGGCCCCGGCACCCAACAGAAGCCAGGCCGATGCCTGGATCACCACGATTTCCTTCCGCCATCCGCGCCAGCCTAACCCGCAGCCCGCCGCGAGCAGGATCCCGATGCCGTAATTGCGGACCAGCCACAGCGCCGAGTCCCCGAGTCGGGTCCAGGGAGCCCGGGCAAACTCGGCGGACGCCAGGACCGGGTACGTGAACGAGGCCCAGAGCAACTCGGGCAATCCGCCGTGAAGTCCCGCCCAGAGCGCCGTGCCCCCGAGCACCACCACGGTTCCGGTGACCGCCGGCAGGAGCCAGTCTCTGCAGCAACAAACCGTGGAGGATCCTTCCTCGGAACGGTGCACTGCGTAGGCCACCAGCCAGAAGAACGCGGGAATCGGCGCGAGCATCAGCTTGAAGAGCGCGACGACGCCAGCCGCCACGCCTGCGCCGAACATGCGGGTCCGTCGTTCGGCGGGGGAGGCGGCGGATTGAGAGGCGAGGGCCAGCGAGACAAGGATCGGCAGTCCCACGAGGCCCTCGACCTGACCCAGGTGCCAGCCGGTCGCGCTGAGGTAGTAGCTCCCCACGGTGAGGAATGCGGCCAGACAGGCGACGATCCGCTGCCGCAGTTCCCGCTGCATGAGCCACATCAGCGCAGCCGCGGTGATGAGCTGATAGATCAGCTCGAACAGGTGAACACCGATTTCACTGAATCCGAAGACACTTCCTGCCAGCCAGTAGAACAGGAAGATCCCCGGTTGCTTGTTGTCCCAGACGTCCACATACAGCGTCGCTCCCCCGTGGAGCGAGCGGGCCATGAGCGTGAAGAGCGCCTGGTCACCGGCAAACGGCTCCGGAATCCGGCTCACTCCGATGAGGGCAATGGCCAGGAGGGTCCACAGCTCGAGCCGGATCGGGCGCAGGGTCACGGCGGCATCGGTGTCAGCCCTGCTCCCGCATCGCCGCCGAAATCCCCGCCAGTCCATCCCGGAGCTGCGGCTCCGTCGGCCAGGCGAATCCGATGCGCATGTACCACTTCGGCATCTCGAACCAGTGGCCGGGGCCAACGTACGTGCCATGGTTCTGGAGCAGGGACCGGTAGAAGCGATCAGTATCGAATCCGGGCCGCAGCTTCATCCGGGGAAAGCAGACCACGCCGCCGGCCGGCTCGACCCACTCCATCATCGGCTCGCCCGCCATCCACTCCCGCACGATCCCGAGGTGCCGGAGATTCTTGATCCGGCTCTCGGCCAGCCACGCCTCTCGTCCCTCCAGCACCGCGACACCCAGCCGTTCATCCACGACGCTGCCACAGATGCCGATCTGCTCCTTGGCCGCGAGGAATGCGTCCAGCAGTGTGCGGTCCTGCGCGATCAGCCACCCCAGCCGGAGCCCCGGAGTGCCGAACGCCTTGGACAGCGAGGAGACCGCGACCACGCGCGGGCTGATGCTCGCGGCGGTGGGGTAGGGCATGCCGTAGGTCAGGTCGCGATAGGTCTCATCCACCAGCAGCAGGCAGCCATGCCGCTCCGCAATGCGGTCGAGCTGCAGCAGTTCATCCCACGACAGCATCGTCCCGGTCGGATTATGCGGGCAGGTCACGCTGATGAGCCGAGTCGCCGGGGTAATGGCCTGTTCGACGGCGGCGAGGTCGAGGCGGAAGCCGGTGTCGAAGGCGAGATCGATGTGGCTGACGCCGCAGCCGATGGCACGAGGGGTCTCGAGGTTGGTGGCGTAGTTGGGTCGCACGACGACGAGGTGCGACTCCCGCTCCAGCAGCGTCGTCGCGACGATGAACAGCGCTCCTGCCGCGCCTGCCGTCACCAGTACATGCCCGGCACCGATCGTCGCGCTGCCGCCCTGGTGCGCGATCAGCTCGCGCAGCCGCGGGTCTCCCCGATGTTCGCCGTAGAGCAGGGTGAGGCCGGGGAGATCGACGGTGAACTCGCCGAGCGTGCGGTCGGCGATCGAGCTCTCGGAGAGGTTATTGCGAATGTGGCTATAGCCCAGTTCTTCGGGCGATTCGACCTCGATGAGCATGCGGCGGTATTTCATGGTCGCTCGTGGTGGGCCGCTGGCGATCGGCAGGCGATAGGCGATAGGCGGTATTCACTCACAGCGAGGATGCTGTGTGCTCAAAGGTCGTGCGGGATTGCAAGAGCTGCAAGCCGTCGGCCCTCCGCCCTCAGCCCCTGCTGGCGGGCCCGCCGCGTCCGGGATAGCATTGATGCGATTCCCCCAAGTCTTCGCCCCCCATTCGCCAGGCCCCCTCCCGGTGATCAGTACTCCGCTTTGTATCGCCCTGCTATGGGCAGCTGTTGCTGCTCCGTTGTCCGCCCAATCCGGCTTTCTGATTGATGACGTGCTCATCCTCGACGGCACCGGTGCTCCAGGAGTGCACGGGGCGGTGCGAGTCGCGGGCGGGAGAATCGCGGCGGTGGGTGCGCTGACACCACTCCGGGGTGAGCGGGTCGTGGCCGGGCACGGCTTCGCTCTGGCTCCCGGCTTCATCGATACCCACAGCCACGCTGACGGCGATCTCGAGGAGCTGCCCGATGCCCTCGGCGCGGTGAGCCAGGGGATCACGACGGTGATCGTGGGACAGGACGGCTCCTCGCCCTATCCGCTGGCCGACTTCTACCGCCGTCTTGAGCAGCAGCCGGTCGCGCTGAATGTCGCCGCTTACGCCGGCCACAACACGATTCGGGAGTTTGTGCTGCTCAATGACTGGCGCCGCGTGGCGACGGCGGAAGAAATCGGTCGCATGAAAGTCCTCCTCCGTCAGGAGCTTGCCGCCGGCGCGCTGGGGCTCTCGACCGGGCTCGAATACGATCCGGGGATCTACTCCGCACCCGCAGAAATCCTCGCCCTGGCGCACACTACCGCGGACGCCGGCGGCCGATACATCAGTCACGTCAGGAGCGAAGACCGGCATTTCTGGGCCGCCATCGAGGAGCTGCTGACCATCGGCCGCGAGGCTCGGCTCCCGGTACAGATCAGCCATGTGAAGCTGGCGATGCGGAGCCTCTGGGGTCAGGCCGACAGTCTCATCCGCCGGCTCAATCAGGCGCGCGCCGAGGGGATCGATGTCACCGCCGACATCTATCCGTATCCCTACTGGCATTCGACACTCACAGTGCTCTTCCCGGAGCGGGACTACAAGGATCGGCGCGAAGCGGAGTTCGCGGTCACCCAGGTCTCCACTCCAGCCGGACTCAAGCTTGGCGTGTACAAACCCAATCCTGAGTTCACCGGTCGCACCGTTGCCGACGTGGCCGAGGCGCTCGGCGTCGATTCGGTGACAGCGCTGATCGAGCTGATCGCGCGGGCTGAGCAGATGAGCGCAGAGGGCGGCAGCGATGTGGAGAGCGTGATCGGCACCAGCATGATCGAGCCGGACATCGAGGCGCTGATCCGCTGGCCGTTCACCAACTTCTGCACCGACGGCTCGCTCGCGGGCCGGCATCCCCGCGGCTTTGGAAGCTATCCGCGCTTTCTTGGTCGCTACGTGAGAGAGCGAGGTGTGCTCGGCCTCGCCGAAGCGGTGCATCGGTCCACGGCACTCGCCGCCGAGCATGTGGGGATCACCGACCGCGGCCGCATTGCGCCGGGTCTTGCTGCCGACCTGGTCCTGTTCGATCCTGCGACGGTGCTGGACCGCGCCACGCCGGATGAGCCGCGGGCGGTGTCAGGAGGCATCCTGATGACCTGGGTGAATGGCGATCTGGTGTACCAGCAGGGCGGGGTCACTGGCCGGCATCCGGGTCGGGTCCTCCGACGGGTCGCGCGCCGGTAGTGGCGCGGCGAGCATCAGCATGACTGACCCATCGGTGAAGCTGCGGGGCCTTCTGCCCCAGACCGCCTCCTCCGCTTCGATCCGCGCCGATGGCAGTTTGGTGATCGAGATCTTCGATTTCAGCGATGAGGCCCAGAAGTGGCTGGGGCGCGACGCGGCGTATTTCATGATTCTGGTACCGGAGCAGAAGGCCGGCATTCTGGCACTGCTCGCGGCGGAGTCCGGAGCGGCTCCCTTTACGCTGTCCGGCGATCATCACCTCCTGTCGCTCATTCAGCAGCGTTTTGCCGACTATTACGAGGTGAAGCGCTGGCTGGACGGACTCGGCATTCCCTACGAAAAGGATTTTGACTCATGGGCATAGACCGCCGACGCTTCACCGGACTGCTTGCCACGCTGGTTGGGGGGAGCGCCTTGCCCCTCGGCCGGCTCACCGGCGAGTCGCGTCCATCGCCCGATCCCTGCGCGCTCCCCGGTGCGGTGAACGCCCTGACCCCGATGACCGCCGGGGTCGTGCCGATCAGCGCCGACGAACGCCGCGCTCGAATGGAACGGGCCCGCCGACTGATGCTGGAGCAGCGGATCGAAGCCATCCTGATCGAACCCGGCACCAGCATGGAGTACTTCACTGGCGTAAGCTGGTGGCCCTCGGAGCGGCCCTTTGTGGCGGTGCTGCCGGCGCGGGGAGAGCTGGCCTTCGTCTGCCCCGGCTTCGAGGAGGAGCGGGCTCGCGAGCTCATCACGTTCACCGAGGACGTGCGGGTGTGGCAGGAAGATGAGAGCCCCTACCAGGTGATCGCCGGGCTGCTCAAGGACCGTGGTGCCGGCACCGGCAGGGTCGGCATCGAGGAGCGGCTCCGCTTCTTTGTGTCGGACGGGGTGCGGAAGGCGGCGCCCACCATCGAGCTGCAGAGCGCCGATGCGGTCACGGCCGGCTGCCGGATGTTCAAGTCGGCGGCGGAACTCGCGCTGATGCAGCGGGCCAATGACATTACCATGGCGGCGTTCAAGGCCAGCTTTTCGCTTTTCCGGGAGGGGATGAGCCAATACGAACTGGGAGAAATCCAGGAGTCGGCACTTCGCCGCCTGGGCGGCCGGGACACCTGGGTGCTGGTCGGATTCGGCGAGGCCTCGGCGTTCCCGCATGGCACGGTCAAGCCGCAACAGCTCAGGGAGGGAGACATCGTCCTCATGGACTCGGGCTGCGCGGTGGAGGGCTACCAGGCCGACATCACCAAGACGACGGTGTTCGGCAAGGCCACGGCCCGGCAGACTGAGATCTGGAACCTCGAGCGCCGAGCCCAGGACGCCGCCTTTGCCGCGGCCCAGGTCGGCGCCACCTGCGGGTCAGTGGATGCGGCCGCCCGAAAGGTGATCACCGATGCCGGCTTCGGGCCCGGGTACAAGGTGCCGGGGCTGCCGCACCGCACCGGCCATGGCATCGGGATGGATGGTCACGAATGGACCAACTTCGTGAAGGGCAACACCACCCGCCTCCAGCCGGGTATGTGCTTCAGCGACGAGCCGATGATCGCGATCTATGGCGAGTTCGGAGTCCGGCTGGAGGACTGCCTGTACATTACGGAGCAGGGGCCGAGGTTCTTCTCGCCGCAGAGTGAGGGGATCGAGAAGCCGTTCTAGCCGTTCTAGCCGTTGGCCGTTGGCTTGAAGCGGTCAGCGGTCAGCGGTCAGCGGTCAGCGGTCAGCGGTCAGCGGTCAGCGTTCAGCGGTCAGCGTTCAGTGTTCAGCGTTCAGCAGTCACCTGTGTGCAGGCATCAAACGAGGTTCCAATTCGTCGTGGCCGTCTTCTACCGCTCCTCTGTGCTGCTCCTCCTGCTTATGCTCGGCGCCTGCTCCCGATCGTCGCGCTACCTCCAGTCCCGCTGTGCGGCAATCAGCAGTCTCGGCATGCGCAACTGCACGCTCTACGTTCCAGCATTGCAGGAGCTGATCAGCCGTCCGGAGATCTTTGACGGTCTGCCGGTGCAATTGCTCGGCTACGCCACGCTGGAGGCAGACGGGACGGCGCTGTTCATCTCGCGCGAGTCGTACGAGCACGGCTTCACCCGTGATGCCGTCTGGCTTGTCGTTCCTGATTCGCTGCGCGCCGGCATCACCGCGACGGTGCCCGGCTACGTGATCGTCGAGGGCACATTCGAGGCGGATTCATCAGGGCATGAGGGGTTGTTCAGCGGCGGCATTGACCAGATCAGGCGGATTGATACCTGGCGGTTTGGCAGGAAGTAGGCGATGGGGCGATTGGGCGGCTGGGCGGCTGGGCGGCTGGGCGGTTGGGCGATTGGGCGATTGGGCGATTGGGCGATTGGGCGATTGGGCGGTTGGGCGGTTGGGCGATTGGGCGATTGGCGGTCGGCAGGGTAGGTCGGGCCTCCGTGCCCGACGGGTGAATGTAGGTGGTTGGGCGGTTGGTCGATTGTGCGGTCGGGCAGTATGCGCGGCCGGACCAACGGCCGCGACGCAGTCTCATAACTACGGTTTACGTGTGAGGTGCAACCGTGTCCATCCGTCCCGTCAAGCGCGTCGTCCATTCGCAGCCGGTGATCGAGGGTGCTGGCGTCCACCTGCACCGCGCCTTCGGTTTCGGCGACACCGAAGTCTTCGATCCGTTCCTGCTCTTCGACGATTTCCGCATTGACATCCCCGCCGACTACCGCGCCGGTTTCCCCTGGCATCCCCATCGGGGCATCGAGACCATCACCTACGTGCTCACCGGCACCGTCGACCATGCCGACAGCCTTGGCAACCACGGTGCGCTCGGTGCGGGTGACGTGCAGTGGATGACGGCCGGCAGCGGCATCCTGCATCAGGAGATGCCCAAGGGAGATCCCGAGGGGCGGATGCACGGCTTCCAGCTCTGGGCCAATCTTCCCAGCACCCTCAAGATGACCGCGCCGCGCTATCAGGATGTGAGCTCCGCCGATATCCCCGACGTGACCGATGATGATGGAGTGCGGGTGCGGGTGATCTGCGGCAGCTTCTGGGGCCGGTCCGGTCCGGTGGATGGCATCGCCGCCGATCCCCGCTACCTCGACGTCTGGGTGCCACCGGGGCGGCGCAAGGTGCTGCCGGTCGAAGTCACCCGCCACGCCTTTGCCTATATCTTCGAAGGCAGCGGCACGTTTCGGGATGCCTCCGCGCCGCAGGCGGTGAAGAGCGAGGAAGCCGGCGACGAGGAAAAGGTGATCCTGTCGGACATCGGCAACCGGTCGCTGGTACTCTTCGACCGGGGCGACGAGGTAACGGTGCAGGCCGGCGAGCGGGGCATGCGCTTCCTCCTGATCTCGGGTCAGCCGATCCAGGAGCCCGTCGCCTGGCATGGCCCCATCGTGATGAACACGCAGGCGGAGATCCGGCAGGCCGTGAGCGAGTTGCGCGATGGGACGTTCATTCGAGGAACGGGCGATAGGGTGTAGGCTGGGGGGGGCAGGGGCCGACCGCCGGTCGGCCCGCACCCGGGAGTTCAAGGAGCATGGCGCGGGGGGAACGCGTTCCCGAGAGTTCATGGAGTATGGCACCGAGGGAACGGCAAGAGCATTCCGCGACCATCGGCCGCGGCGCCCCGCCGAGCCAGTCGGACGATTCATGAGGAGTAGCGGAATGATCACAAACGTTGGATATGCTGCCCTGAGTGCGACCACACCGCTCGTGCCCTTCGCATTCGAGCGCCGCGACCCGGGGCCCACCGACGTCCAGTTGGACATCCTCTACTGCGGCGTCTGCCACTCCGATCTCCACCAGGCGCGGAACGAATGGAAGGGCAGCACCTTCCCCATGGTTCCCGGGCATGAGATCGTTGGCCGGGTGGTGAAGGTCGGCGCGATGGTCTCCGGCTTCAAGGTGGGTGACCTCGCCGGCGTCGGCACCATGGTGGGCTCCTGCCGCACCTGCGCCGAATGCCGGGAGGGGCTGGAACAGTTCTGCCCCGAGACCACCTTCACCTACAACAGTCCCGACCGGCATACCGGCGGGGTGACATATGGCGGCTACGCCACCAGCATCGTGGTGGATCAGGCGTTTGTGCTGCATGTCTCGGAGAAGCTGGACCCCGCCGCCGTCGCCCCGCTCCTGTGCGCGGGCATCACGACCTGGTCGCCGCTGCGGCACTGGAAGGTGGGCAAGGGTCAGAAGGTCGGCGTCGTGGGACTGGGTGGCCTGGGACACATGGGGGTCAAATTTGCCCACGCGCTCGGCGCGCATGTCGTGCTGTTCACGACCTCGCCCGGCAAGGCGGAGGATGCCCGCCGACTCGGCGCTGATGAAGTGGTCGTCACCAGCCGTCCCGCCGAATTTACCCGCCACGCCAAGAGTCTGGATTTCATCCTCGACACGGTCGCGGTGTCCCACAACCTCGATCCCTTCCTCGGCACCCTCACGCGGGATGGGACGCTCTGTCTGGTGGGACTGCCCGAGACACCCAATCCGTCGCCATCCATTGGTCGCCTGATGTCTCACCGGCGGCGGCTCAGCGCCTCGATGATCGGTGGGTTGCGGGAAACGCAGGAGATGCTCGACTTCTGCGCGGCGCGAGGCATCGTCTCAGAC
>JANOFA010000561.1:0-5283 GCA_031413355.1 Gemmatimonadota bacterium
ACCGTCGCGGGGGAGGAACTCGGTGCGACCGGTGCGGCAGGCGGCGCCGGCACCCGGTTGCCCGAGGGGAACTTGATGACGCCCGGCGCGGACTTGCCCGGCTGCGAGGTGACGATGATCGGCGCCTCAGCCCGGTCGAAGCCGGTCGCGATGACGGTGACGCGGACCTCCCCCTGCATGGATGGGTCCGTCGCCGCGCCGAAAATGATCTCGGCGTCATCGCCCACGGCATCGTGGATGATGTCGTTGATCGTGGTAGCCTCACCGAGGGTGAGGTCGGTGCCGCCGGTGATGTTGATGAGGACCCCGCTGGCGCCGGCCACGGAGACGTTGTCGAGCAGCGGGCTGGAGATCGCCTGCTGGGCGGCTTCCATCGCCCGGTTCTCGCCCCGGCCGATGCCGGTCCCCATCAGCGCCGAACCGCCGTTCTGCATGATGGTGCGCACATCGGCGAAGTCGACGTTGATGATGCCGGTCTTGGTGATCAGGTCGGCGATACCCTGCGTCGCCTGCAGCAGCACGTCGTCCGCCTTTTTCAGCGAATCCTGGAACGGAATCCCCTTCCCCACCACGGCGAGGAGCCGTTCATTGGGGACGACGATCATGGTGTCCACCGAGTTCCGCATCTCGGCGATGCCCATCTCGGCCTGTCGCATCCGCTTCTTGCCCTCGAACAGGAACGGCTTGGTCACGATGCCGACGGTGAGCGCGCCCATGTCGCGCGCCATCTGGGCGATGATGGGCGCCGCACCGGTGCCGGTGCCGCCCCCCATGCCGCAGGTGACAAAAACCATGTCCGCGCCCTGCAGCATGGCGATGACGTCATCGCGATTCTCCTCGATGGCCTGGCGTCCGATCTCGGGTCGGGCGCCGGCGCCGAGCCCGCGGGTCAGTTTGCGGCCGATCTGGATCTTGCTGTTGGCCCGGTTGGTCCCAAGCGCCTGAGCGTCGGTATTCACCGAGATGAATTCCACGCCCTGCAGTTGCTCCTCGACCATCCGGTTGACGGCATTGCCACCGCCACCGCCGACGCCGATCACCTTCATCCGCGCGGCCTGCGCTCCGTTTTCTTCCAGTTCGAAGATCATGGTGTATCCTCTCGGGCCAGCGTCGGAATCAGAAGAAGTCCTGGAGCCACTGTCGTACCGGCATTACCCACTTTTCCACCGCCTGGGACCGGCGCTTCGAGGCACCGACTCCCGAGCCCTGCACCAGCTGCCTGGCGCCGTAGAGCGCCAGACCGGCGACGACCGCGAACCGCGGGGCCTCGACGCTGTCCATCAGCCCTCCGAGCCCCTGGCCCGGCTTCCCGACCCGCACCGGCATCGCAAAGACTTCGCGGGCCAGCTCGATGACACCGGGCGCCTGGGCCCCTCCACCGGTCAGGACCACTCCCGCGGGCAGGCGCTGATGGTAGCCCGCCCGGGTGATCTCGTCCTGGGCGAATTCCAGCGTCTCCTGCATTCGCATCCGCATGATATGCGAGAGCACCTGCCGATGTGCCGAGCGCGCGCCCTGCCCCGGTGTGCCGGGCAACTCGATGACATCGGAGTCCGGCACCAGGCCCTCCCACGCCGCGCCGTGCCGCTCCTTCAGCCGCTCGGCATCCTGCTGGGTGACCTGCAGCCCATGGACAATGTCGCTGGTGACATGCGCCCCCGAAATCAGCAGGGAGGCGGTATGCCGGATCTTGCCGGACTGGAAGATAGCGACGTTCGTCGATCCGCCACCCAGTTCCACCACGGCAGTGCCCAATTCCCGCTCATCGGGGGTCAGCACCGCGAGGGAGGCGGCCAGCGGTTCGAGCACGAACTCCGCCACATGGTACCCCGCACCTTCGACGCACTTGCGCAGGTTCTGCGGGACGCTCGATAACACGGTGACGAGGTACACCTGGGCATCCAGCCGCGAACCGGTCATACCGATCGGCTCGTTGATCCCCGGCTGCATGTCGACCAGGTAGTCCTGCGGGATAGCGTGCAGCAGCTCATGATCCCTGCCGAGCGGGACGCTGGAGGCGACATCGTTGACCCGGGCGACATCCGAGGTGCGGATCTCGCCACCGGTGACGGAGACGACACCCGTCGAGGTGAGTCCGGCGACGTGCTCGCCCGCGATCCCGCAGTAGACCGAGCCGACCTCGACACCGGCCATCCGCTCGGCGTCTTTCATCGCCTTGGAGATGGCGCGGGTGGTCTCCTCGATACCGCGCACCACTCCGCGGCGTACGCCGTTGCAGCGCTCCACGCCGAGTCCGAGGATCCTGGTGGTCGGGGCGCGGGACTCGCCCTGCACTTCCGCGATCACCGCGGCCACCTTGGTCGTGCCAAGGTCCACCGCCGCCACCAGCCGGTTGGGCGATACGGTCATGCGGCCACCCACCGGACCACGACCTGGCCGGCGAAGCGGGCATCCAGCTCGGCGTATCGCCGGCCCTGCTTCTCGAGGTCCTGCGCCACGAATGTCACCGCTCGAATTACCTCCGCCGGCGCATCGGGCCGGAACCAGTACCGCTGTCCATCCACCGCGAGCACCACGTCATCACCGACGCGCCAGCCGGCGACCACCTTCGAGAACAGCGTCACATCCGCATCCCGCACCCGCGCCAGCAGTCGGGTCACCACCGAATCCGCGGCCCGCACGATCGGCAGGTCGGGGGCGGAGACCGTCGGGTCGAAAGGAAGCACCCTGGCATCCTCGCCCACCAGCCAGAGGCGGTCTTTCCGCATGACGAGCGCGATCGGCGGCGCCTCCCGGACCGTGACCACCAGCGTGCCCGGCAGACGACGGCTCACCACCACATCCGCAAGCCCGGGAATCGAGTCCGCGGCATGCTGCACCCCGTCGAGATCATCCAGCAGGCTCATCCCCGGCGGAACCGGCAGTACCCGGGCGACATCTTCGGCACGCAGGTTGGTCAACCCGCGGACGTCAATCTTGCTCACCCGGAAGAAATCCATCCTCCGCATGGTGCGCGGCAGCCCGACGAACAGGAGCAGCACGACACCGGCCCCACTGAGGATCAGCCAGCCAGGCTTGGTCAGGCGGCTCTGAGCCACTGGATCAGTTCCCGTCCCACCCGCGTGATATCGCCGGCGCCTAGGGTGATGATAATGTCGCCCGCACGGACGAGCTCCAGCAGGCGGTCCTGCAGCCGGCTCTTGTCCGGCTCGAACAGCACCCGCACGCTGCCTTTCCCTTCGGTCTCGGCCGCCTCCGCGACGGTTCGGCCAGTGATGCCGGGCATCGGTTGCTCCCGGGCCGCGTAGATCTCCGTCACGACCGCCACGTCGGCCGCGGCCAGCGCCACGCCCATGGCGGTCCCATGCGCCGCGGTCCGGGAAAAGAGATGCGGCTGGAATACGGCGACCAGCCGCCGCCCGGGGAACGCCTGCCGTGCCGCGGCGAGGGTCGCGACCAGCTCGGTCGGGTGGTGTGCGTAGTCGTCCACAAAGGTGATCCCGCCAGCGTCGCCCAGCCGTTCGAACCGCCGCCCCAGTCCGGTGTATCCGGCCAATGCGTCCAGCGCCGGCTCCAGCGGGCCACCGAGTGCCAGCACGGCACCGAGCGCCGCGGTGGCGTTGCGCAAATTGTGAATGCCCGGCACCGACAATCGCAGCATCACTTTTCGGCGATCGGGGAGTGTCACCGTCGCACGGCTGCCAGCTGGCCCCTGCTCCACCGCGGAGAGCGCGAGATCGGCATTCTCGAAACCGAAGCGCCAGATCACCGGCCGGTCTCCACCACCATCGGCCTGCGCATCGGTCCGCCGCAGCATGTGGGTGACCCGCATGGCCCCGGGATCATCCGACCCGATCAAAACTTTCCTTGCTCGGCCGGCAAAGGTGTCGAACGCCGCTTCCAGCGCCTCGACGCTGCCGTAGCATTCGAGATGATCGGCCTCGACATTGTTGATCACCGCGACCGAGGGACTCAGGGTGAGAAAGGCCTTGTCGTACTCATCGGCCTCGACCACGAAGAGCCGGTCACCACCGAGTTTCGCGTTGCCACCCCACCCGTCAACCCGCCCACCGGCCAGGCCGGTCGGTGTGAGGCCGGCCGCGGTGAGCGCCTCAGTGGTCATGACCGTCGTCGTCGATTTGCCGTGGGTCCCCGCGATCGCCACGACCTCACCCGCCGCCACCAGCTCCGCAAGCGCGACCTTGCGCGGGACCACTGGAATGCCCAGCGCCCGGGCCCGCTCCAGCTCGGGGTGATTGGTCGGGACCGCCGCCGTGACGACCACCGCGCGGGCCCCCTCGACGTGTTTGGGATCGTGACCGCTGTGTACCCTGGCCCCGAGCGCCGCCACATCCGCCGCACCACTGGGGTCGGGATCGCAGCCGGTGACCGCAACGCCCCGGCGGCGGGCGATGAGCGCCAGTGCGCTCATGCCGGCGCCGGCAATGCCCATGAAGTGGACAGGACGCGGATTGGCGGGATTGAACAGATCCATGATCAGAGAGCTAATCTAAGATCCTGCCTGAAGTTGCGAAAGCGGCAAAGAGCTAAAACAGCTCCAGCAGATGACTCACGATCTGATCCGCCGCATCCGGCTTCCCCCGGGCCAGGGCCGCCGCGGACATCCGGGTCAGGCTGGCCGGGTCCCCGAGGAGAGTGAGCAGCGTGGCCCGGAGCCGTTCGGGTGAGAGGTCACCCTGCAGGATCATCGCCGAGGCACCGGCTTTCACCAGCGCTTCAGCGTTGTACCGCTGATGATCCTCGGCGGCGGTAGGCAGCGGGACCAGGAGTGATGGCAAGCCCCAGGCGCAAAGTTCCGCCCCAGTCATCATCCCGGCCCGACTCAGCACCAGATCCGCCACGGCGTAGGCATCGGCCATCGGATCGAGAAAATCGAAGACCTGGACGGCAGGCGGCCGATGGTGGCGCCGGTAGCGCTCGTAGCTGCCGCGGCCCGTGGCCCACAGCACGACACTCCCCGCTCCGCCACCATTTTCGAGAAACGCCGCGACCGCGTCGTTGATGGCGATGGCACCCTGACTTCCACCGGTCACGAGCAGAACCGGCGGAGCGCCATCGGTGGCATCGAGACCAAATCGCTTGAGCGCGGCGGCACGCCGTGCGGGATCGGGCGGGGAGATCGGATTGCCGGTATCGAACACCGCCGTCCCGGCGCCGACCCGGAGCCGGGTGCGTGCCTCGGGCAGGCCGAGGTAGAGATGGCGGACCCGGGTTGCGAGGAGGCGGGTGACGAGGCCGGGGTAGGCGTTCTGTTCCTGCATGGCGGTGGGAATCTGGCGACGGGACGCCTGCCAGACGCAG
>JANOFA010000562.1:0-1954 GCA_031413355.1 Gemmatimonadota bacterium
ACGCGTTCGGGTTGCTCGGTGCTGGGTTGTTGAGCCGGACGACAGTGCTGCCCGCGGCGGAGGAAAAGTACTTCTGCGAGCTGGACTGCCATCTTGCGTATCAGGTGGTGGCCGTCACGCCGGTGGCGGCGAGCGATGGGCGGTGGGAGGTCCTGCTGCAGACCCGGTTCGACGAGACGACCATCTCCGCGCGCCGGCCCGGGGAAGCGCCGACCTGGCCGGCGCCGCGCCGAGTGGCGATCATCGGAGGTGACGGTCGGAGCTATCCGTTACAGGCTTCCACGACGAATCATGGGTCGACCGCGCTGACCGAGCCACTCGTGCCCGGCGCTCGATATGTCACCCGACTCGAGTGTGTCCTGCCGCCAGGTATCGTCCCCCAGCAGCTCAAGCTGCAGGATGACCTCTTTCTCACCCCGCTGCTTATCGGCAATGAGCGGAGCCCATTCCATGCCCCGGTCCTGCTGGCGCTGCCCCAGCCGGCGGCGGCGTCATGATCGTGGTGATGGCGATGGCGCTGCTGGCGACGGCGATGCACCAGGGGCTGGTCTGGCCGGATGACACCGATGCCTGCGGGTAAGGGGGCGCCGCTGCCCCTACCCACTCCATCCGGGGGCTCCCGCGAGCTTTCGCCGCGCTTCCCTAGCGAGGCGCCAGGCTCTTCCAGGCGATGGTGAGGAACTGCTCCGGCGTCAGGAAACCCTTGCCCCATGCCTCGTTGAAGTCATCCAGCAGCTGGGCGTTCAGCGCCTGCTCCAGCGTCAGGCCCTTGTTTCGGGCGGAATGAATGCGGATCCGGACGGCGGCAAGCATCTCGCGGTACCGGCGCAGGTCCGCGCGGCTGGCGACCGGGCCGTGGCCGGGGATGATCCGGGTGGCATCGGTGGACAGTGCCAAGCCGCGATCCACGGCGGCGATCACGCCATCCAGCGAGCCGCCGGTGGAATAGTCGATGAACGGGTAGAGGCCATTGAAGTAGGTGTCGCCCATATGGAGGACATTGGCGTGGCGGAAGTAGATGACCGCATCGCCATCGGTGTGGGCCGGCGCCACGTGGAAGACCTGGATGGTGTCGTTGTTGAGGTAGAACGTCAGCGTGTCAGTGAACGTGATCACCGGCAACGCCACGGCCGGCGAGGGCGGCACCTTCGCACCGAAGGATTCGATGAACTGGTCCCGGCTCATGCGTTGCCGGACGTTGTCGTGGGCGACAATCAACACCCCCTGGCCGCCGAGGCTGGCGTTGCCGCCGGTGTGGTCGCCGTGCCAGTGGGTGTTGATCACGAACCGCACCGGACCCGAGTGGAGCTGCTCCAGCGCGGCCAGGAGGCGGGCGGTGAGGGGGGCGTACTCATCATCCACCAGGATGACGCCATCAGGGCCGGTGGATGCCGCGATATTGCCACCTCCGCCCTGCAGGAGGTACACTCCTGCGGCGACCGGCGTGGTGCGGATTGACGCCGTGTCCGGCGTCTGCGCCGGCAGGGTCGTGGCCACGAGTGTGGTGAGCGAGGCGGCCAGCCAGCGGGAACGCAGCAACATTGGAGCTCCGGGGAGGAAGACGAATGCAACGATACACGATCGGACTGGTGGCCGCGCTGCTGCTGGCCTGCCAGTCCAGGGGGCAGACCCAGGTGGCAGAACTGCAAGCGGATGAAATTCGGGCGACTGGTATGGTGGAGAAGGTGGAGGTTGGCGTCAACTGCTGGCGGCTGGCGGCGGAGGATGGCGCGAGCTACGAGTTGCGCACCGATCAGGCCCCGGCAGCCCTGCTGGAGCACGGGCGCAAGGTGACCGTGGTGCTCAAACCGCGCACCGACCTGATGTCGGCCTGCCAGGTGGGAAAACTGGTGGATGTAGTCCGGGTGGAGTGATATCAGGTGGATGGGCGGATGGGCGCCCGCGCGACCACACGTTCGTCGATCGGTTGGAACCGGACCCCCGCGGGCGCGAC
>JANOFA010000563.1:0-6334 GCA_031413355.1 Gemmatimonadota bacterium
CGGTCGGGAGGCCACCATTAGTTGCCGGCTGATCGCATGAAGCGAGGAGCAGCGCGCCCAGGGTCAGGGCGAGAATCTTTCGACGCATGGGGGCCTTCCAGTGGCCATGAGGTCTGACGGATGACCGGCTTGAGCCGGAGCAGTGTGAAGGCTGTCAATCGGTGCAGGTTCGGTGCGAGCGGGAGCGATCGGCTAACCTACAGTCTGACAATATGATAGCTAACTGTTACAAGCCCAGAAACGGTTAATCGTTGTGGAATAGACGCAACAACTTGCCCTTGGGCTCAGCTGCCGGAGCCCACCAGCCGTAGAAATCCGGGGTCCTGCTGCAGGTCCTTGAACCACCAACCGTTGGGGTCGGCGAGCGAGGCGCCACTGTTCGGATTGGCGGCCACGAACACCTTGAGTTGCTGGATCGCTGCGGCCTTGTCACCCAGCATGGTATAGACGAACGCCGCGTCGAGTGGCAGCTCCCGAGGCGGGTCGATTTCCGGATTGCCGAGTGAGCGCGCGACGAGGTGGCGGGCGCTGTCCGCCAGCTGGGGCGTGTTCCCCACGATGCTGGCGCGGGCCAGCGCTGCGGCGACCAGCAGGTTGGCCTGCAGCCGCTGGAATTCCCGTCCATCCTCGGGGGTCAACGCGACCAGCGTATCCGCCAGTCGCCATGCCATTGCCGGATCCGGCTTTGCCCCCTTGATGCTCATGAGGTACAGCCGGCACTCGGTGAACCGGGAATTGCCTGGGAAACGGCGCAGCCCCTCCCGGCACCACTTCTCGGCCTTGGGAAAGTCACTGATATCGTAGAGCGAGCTGAACAGCCGGTAAATGATGACGTCGGCGTTGGACAGGAAGGCGTCGGCCGCCAGGGCGCGGTTGGCGGCGTCGATGACGTCGATCGCGTTCGACGCATTCCCCTCGGTGGCCTTGTTGTTGTACAGGTGAGAGAGCGACGCGTAGGCACCGGCCTGCGAGGGATTGAGCTCGGTCGCCTTGACGAAGTCGGATTCCGCCGACGCGATCAGCTGTTTCTGCCGCGCCTGATCGGTGCCGAGCTCGAGCAGGAAGCTGAAATACCGCAGGTTGCCGCGCAGCTCGAGGGCGTCGGGGTTGCTTGCCTGAACTGCAAGGGCCCGCTCGATGTGACCCAGACCGGTCTTGATCCACGGCTCGGCCAGGCCCGGGTCATTGTTTACCAGCCGGGACCGCCGATACGCCAGCAGCGCCCGCAACACGATCGGATCGGACCACCTGGGGTCGAGCGGTTCGGCCACCGCGAGCAGCGAATCCGCGGTCCCAAACGTCCGGGCGAGCGCGAGGCTGTCGCCGGCCTCCGCCGCCGCTTCGCCCTCCCGGTGCAGCTGCTCGGCGCGCTGCAGCAGCGACCAGGCTGCAAGGTTCCGCGTGCCCTCCCGCTGGTTGCGCAGCTGGACCTCGACGCCCAGACGCGCGCGAATCAGTTCCGCCGCCCGTGGCGCCACCGAGTCACGGAGCAGCAGCAGTTCGCCGGACCGGGCGATCAGCGGCTTGACGCGCTCGCCAAAATCCGCGCCACTGTTGCCGTCGACCAGTCGCAGGTTGAGCCGCACCCCGTCGCCGTCGGGCTCGATGGTGCCCTCGACAATCGTGCCGGTGCCAAGCGTGCGTCCGATGCTGTCGCCGGGGATCTGCGGGTCGCGGAAGGGCTCCACGCCATTCCTGGAAATGACCGAGAGGCCCTGTACCTGACTGAGTCCGTCGATCAGGGCCTCGGTGAGTCCGTCGGCGAGATCCGTCAATTTCCGGTTGGGGCTGAGGTCCTGAAAGTAGAGCACGGCGACTCGGGTGGGATCGAGGCCGGCCCCGGCGCCGCTCGCCCCCGTCGCGGTCATGCCGCGCCGGCCATACCAAACCGCGGCTGCGATCAGCCCCACCAGTACCAGCGACCCTGCAATTCCTGCCGTGAACAGCGAACGCTTTCCCACCGTCACGGTCACCGCGTTCGGCGGCGTATTGGCCGCGATGCGACTGGCGGTGCGTCGCGTCGCCGTCATCCGCGAAGCGGTATACCGGCTGGCGGTCATGCCTGGCGGTGCCCCCAGCATCTCGGCGAACTGCGACGCGGTCTGGGGCCGGTCGGCGGCGACCTTGCTCAGCGCCCCGAAGATCGCGTCCTCGACCTCGTCCGGCACGGTATCCCGCACCACCTGCAGGCTCGGCACCTGTTCCATTGCGTGCCGCGCCATGATCTGCCGCGCGTTGCTGCCGGTGAACGGCGGCTGGCCGGCAAGCATCTCATACAGCACGCACGCCAGACTGTAGAGGTCGCTGGTCGGGCCCGCCGCGTCGCCCACCGCCTGCTCGGGGCTCATGTAGAGTGGCGTGCCGATGGCCATGCCGGTTTCGGTCAGCTTGGCGCTGCCGCCCGCCTCCGTCAGCGCCCGTGCGATCCCGAAGTCGGCCACGAGCGCGTGCCCGCCGGAGATCATGATGTTCTCCGGCTTGATGTCGCGATGAATGATGCCGAGCATGTGGGCGTGGCCCAGTGCGTCGGCGACCTCGAGCGCAATCTTGAGAGCAAAGTCGACCGGCAGGAGCCCATCCCGGTGCAGCCGCTCGCGCAGCGATTCGCCGTAGACGAACGGCATGACATAGTAGAGCAGCCCGTCGGCCTCGCCCGAATCGTACAGCGCGAGGATGTTGGGGTGCTGCAACTTGGCGGCGAACTTGATCTCGCGGTCGAACCGCTCGGGGCCGAGCGTCTCGGCGAGCTCGGGGTGCAGCACCTTGATCGCGACCTCGCGGTCGTGCTTCAGGTCGGTGGCCAGATAGACGGTGGCCATGCCGCCCCGGCCCAGCTCGCGCTGGACACCGTAGCGATCGGCAAGTGCGGTCTGGAGTCTGGTGAGCGTGTCGGCCACGTCTGAGCGGAAAGGGACGAACTGCGTTTGGGGGCGGCGATGAGCGTGTAAGTATACGCAGCTACAGGGAGTTGGCCAGCGGCCAGCCGGGGGAATCTCAGCCACGGCCGTTCCCCCGAGTCCCTCCACTTCGGCTGGCAATCACGGCTTCGTGTGACAGGTGCGGGGTAGGGAAGCCCGGCACAAGGTCACCGGGAGGGGCGAGGTCGCGGGAGTCCTGCAGGGCGCGTGCGTCGTGGGTAGGGGCGGGCGTCCCCGCCCCCCCGAACCGAGCGCCCGGAAGGACACCGCGAACGAGCCCCGACCGGACTCCCGAACTTGTGCAGCGCTCCCCTAGGTATCTTTTGCCACCCCATGCCCCTCCCAATACGCTGTGCCCATGCCGATTGGAGTGTTCAGCCCGCTAAACGGTGGATGGCGGTGGCAACCCGCGATGCCGCGGGCCAGTACACCGCCGGGGCACCCTCGCTCGTCGGCGAGCCCCGGGATCTCATCCCTCGTCTGCAGGACGGGATGCCGGCCACCGAGGTCCTGCTGCTGGGCGTCGATTTCCCGATCGGGTTGCCGGTGGCCTACGGCGACCGAGCCGGGTTCCGTGAGTTTCGCGAGGCGCTGGGCGTGCTGGGGCAGGGCCGGTGGGGGCGGTGGTACGAGCCGGCGATCGAGACGAGCGAGATCAGCCTGGCGCGCCCCTTCTATCCGGCGACCGCGGGCGAGAAGGGCACCAGAAAACTTGCTCAACTGCTGACCGGACTCGCCCTCCCTGGCGATACCATTGCTCCCCTTCTGCGCGGGTGCGAACGGGCCACCGCCAGCCGGCCGGATGCCGCCCCCCTCTTCTGGACCATGGGCGCCAAGCAGGTCGGCAAGGCGGCGATCAGCGGCTGGCGTGAGCTGATCGCGCCGTTGCAGGAGCGGATCCGGCTCTGGCCATTCGACGGCACCTTCGCGGCGCTCACCAAGGCCGGTGGTACGGTTATCACCGAGACCTATCCTGCCGATGTCTACGCCCGGCTGGGGGTGGCCTGGCCGCGTGGTGCCGCCGGCGCCGCTGCCGACGAGGGGAGCGGGAAGGGCAGCCAGGCTGCACGCCAGCGCAACGCCGCCGCCATCCGCAGCTGGGCCACCCGGCACCGTATCCGGTTTTCCAGCGAACTCACCGCGCAGTTGCAGGACGGCTTTGGTGCCGACCGCAATGGCGAAGATCGCTTCGACGCGGTCGTTGGTCTGCTCGGTCTCCTTGACACGATGCTGGCGGGCGGACCCGCCGAGCCCAACGACCCGGTGGTCCGGCGGCTCGAAGGATGGATCTTCGGGCTGCCGTGGCCGGGGCGCTGATGCCGACAATCCCTGCCGCGGTCGCCGAGCGCTTCGGGGGCTCACTCACCCGGATGGCGCTCCATCGTCATGCCGGACTGGATGAGCGAAGAGCGGAAGCACCTGATCCGTTTCGTTGGCGCCGAGCTCCATCTCGAGATCTGGCGGCAACTCGCCCGTGCGGGCTCGCGGTAGCGACTACGTGAACAGCCACCGCACCACGTAGACCGAGAAGATCGTCGCCGCGGCATCGGCGATCAGTCCCGCCGGGATCGCATGGCGGGTCTTCCGGATATTCACCGCCCCGAAGTACACCGCGATCACGTAGAACGTCGTCTCGCTCGAGCCGAACATCGTCGCGGCGGTCTTCACGATGATCGAGTCCTCCCCGTACCGACTGATCAGGTCGAGCATGATCCCCGCCGACCCCGAACCGGTCAGCGGCCGGGTGATGGCCATGGGCAGCACCTCTGGCGGCCAGCCCAGCGGTTCCAGCAGGGGGCGCAGCCCCTCGACGAAGAAGTCCATCGCGCCCGAGGCCCGGAACATCCCGACCGCGAAGAGAATCGCGATCAGGTAGGGGATGATGTTGACGGCGACCTGGAATCCCTCTTTCGCGCCGACGACGAACTCCTCGTACACCGGCACCCGCTTGTACAGGCCGTAGAGCGGGAAGCCGATGATGATCAGCGGGATGATGAAGACCGAGAGCAGGTCGAGCGTGGAGCGCAGTGCGTGCATGATCGTCGCTCCTCAGGTCGTGGGTGCGGGCGTGATGGCGTCGCGCATCGGGTCGCTTTCACGATAGCCGCGAAGCCGGCCCAGCAGCTTCACCGCGACGATACCGACGATCAGCCCGAGGGCGGTGGCGATCAGGATCGAGAAGAAGAGCTGGTTGACCTGCAGGCCCATGATCGCCACCAGCAGCACCGGCGGGACGATCTGGACGCTGGCGGTGTTGATCGCCAGCAGCATGACCATCGAGTTGGTCGCGGTGTCCTTTCGCGGGTTCAGCTCCTGCAGCGCCTCCATCGCCTTGATGCCCATCGGCGTGGCGGCGTTCCCCAGGCCGAGTACGTTGGCCGAGAGGTTCAGGACGATCAGACCCAGGGCAGGATGCCCCTTGGGGATCTCGGGGAAGAGCGGCCGGATGATCGGTTCCGTCACCCGGACAATGATCTGGATCAACCCCGACTTGTCCGCGATGCGCAGCATCCCCAGCCACAGCCCGATCACCCCGACCAGACCCAGCGCCAGCGTCACCGCGGTCTTCGCCATGTCGATCGCCGCATGGGTGATGGCGGTCAGCTTCACGAACCGGACCGGAGCGAAGCTGATCGTCGCCGTGCCGAGCGTGTCGCCGCGGTTGGCGCGGACGGTTGCCGGGCCGCGCAGGTCGTTATCCCGCTCCGACGTCATCGACCGCAGGGTCTGGAGCGGCTCCGGCAGCGCGGCATCCTTGCCGAACCGCAGCTCCTGCCCGTCCTGATTCTGCAGCAGCTCGCCGGTGAGCACCCCGCCCAGCGCGACACTCGTCCCGTAGTGGGTCGAGAGCGTCGTGCTGTCGCCGCGCACCAGCACCGATTGCAGCCGGGCATCGGGATCGTAGCCGCTGGCGAATGCCACGGTGAGCGGCACGCCGCGGTCATTGCGGTAAGTGTCGCGCCGGAGGTCACCGACATCGAGAACCAGCGCGAAGACGAGACTCACAATGATGAGTCCGGCCCAGATGTAGTTGAGCATGGGAGGCGGGGTGGAAGGATGGGGGAAGCTAGGGTAGAGTCCGGCCCGGGCGAAAGGGGAGGCGATGGTGCGAGGCGCTACCTTGCGTCCGCCCGTCCGCCCGTCCGCCCGTCCGCCCGTCCCCTGCGACCCTCCCTCTCCCCACCGCATCTCTCCCTGCACCACCTTCCTCACGGAGTCGCTCCATGTCCTACCGCCTGACTCGGGGAGCCCTGCCGGGGCTTCTCCTCGCCGCGGCCGTCGTCACCGCCGCTCCTCACCCACTCCTGGCACAGGAGGGCACCGTCCGGGTTTTTGCGCTCGGCCGCCCGCGCATCGGCGTCTCCCTTGATTCCCGGGCCAATCCCGAGACCGACAAGCTCGGGGCCCGGATTCGG
>JANOFA010000564.1:0-4830 GCA_031413355.1 Gemmatimonadota bacterium
AGGTGATAATCCCCGTCGTCATGCCCGGCGAACATGGCGTTGAGGCTGGTGCCGAAACTGTTCGTCCGGGCGAACGGATCGTGGGTCCGCAGCTCGCGGAATCCCCGGAGGGTCCAGCGACCCGAGGGAGCATCGCGGACCACGGCGAGGGCGCCCGTCACCCTGCTGTCCGCCAGACCGAACCGCGCCTCGGCGTCGAGGACGGTGAAGCCATCACCTGTCAGGCCGAAGGTGCGCCGCATCCCCGGGGACAGGCCCGACACCCGGTTGTAGCGAACCATTTCGGGAATTCGCTCCCACCAGAAGCCACTCCGTGAATAGCCGCTCACCTCGCGCGGGAGCTCAGCGGTACGGCGTTCGAGATCGGCGCTGAGCTCCAGCAGGCGGCGCGACTCGACCGGATCGGGGGTGAAGGCCAGCGGTTCATCCCACCCGCCGTACGCCTCCAGCGAATCCTTTGGCGCCCGGTGAATCTCGAACCGCCCGCCATCCAGCAGCCCGGCCCGGTCGCTGGGCCCGCGATCACGCAGCGAGTCCACCTCGCTTTCGTCCCGGCGACTGCGACGCTCCTTCCGGGCGGAATCACGCTGCGCCGCGAGGATAGTCTCGAGGCTGTCCCGGTCGGTGACACCCTGCGGCAGCTCCACCGCGAAGCGCACCGCCTGCCCGGTATTGATGGTGTAGTCATCAAACACCGTCGTGGCCTCGAACGGAATGACGAGACCACCCAGCAGCGGCAGCTCCACCCGACCGGAGACGACCTGGCGGTACGGCATCCAGTCACGTCGCTCCTGCAACGAGTACGCGAGATCGCAGCTCAGACTCAAGAACCGGTTGATCAGACGATTGGCCATCCGGGCATCGGTGCTGTCGCTCCGATTCTCCCCATCCGGCCCGACCCACAGCTCCTTGCCGACGAACCGGAATGAGAACCGCGCCACTTCCGCGCTCGCCGCATCGAGCCAGAGATCGCCCACCAGCAGCGCCCCTCCCGTGCGCCGGGGAGCCACGCTCAGCCGATACAACTGCAGCGAGGCCCCATCCTGAGTGGTCACTCGCAGACTATCCACCAGCGCGTAGTGGTACCACGCCGGTCCATCGAGTGCGAGCGGATGCAGCGAGGCCTGCGCGGGGAAGTCACTGCCGAAGACCCGCACTGAATCGCCCAACCCCCGCGGCACAAACCACGGTTCATCGAAGATCGTGTTCATCCGGAGGTTGCGCGACCGCGCCTCGCTGCGGCGCCCCTCGATATCGACCCGCAGGTTGTTCGGCGCCGACCACTGCACTCGGCCCTCCTGCTCCTCCACCGCGGCCGGCGGCACGATCGCCCAGCGCCGCCGCCCCAGCCCGAACGACAGTCGATAGTGAATCCGCGCCTGATAATCCCGCACCGCGCTGTCCGCCGCCTGGTGCCGCGCCTGGGCCCGGGCCACCAGGTCGGCAGTGCGTGCATCGGCGAAGACGGCCGTGTCGCTGGTTCCCTGGGCCAGCTGCAGTGTCAGGAGGAGCGCGAGCATGCGGAGTCACGTGAGAGAGAAGGGTCCGGCACGACACCGGCCCCGTAGCGCGCCACGGGGCCGGTCAGGAATGCGGAGCTGGCACGGAACGTCAGGCCGACTGCTCCACGCCAGGCTTGGTGCCACCCCAGCGGCTGCGGCCGTCACGATGCAGTCCGTACGCCTTGAGCCGGCGCCAGAGGGTAGTGCGGCTGATGCCAAGATGCTTGGCCGTTTCGGCCAGTTTCCAGGCGTGGGAATCGAGCGACCGGACGATTGCATCCCGTTCGCGATCGGCCAGCGTTGTCGGTCCTTCGAGGCCGGGGATGAACATCGCCTCGCCCAGTTCCAGCGAACCCACCCGGATGGGCCGGAGGCGGCCACCCATGGCCGCCAGCCGGGGCATCAGACTCTGGGCATCGTCAGAGGGTTCCAGCAGGCTCGCCAATGCCTCCCGCGCCTGCGAATTGGCGTAGACGACCTTGCCCTGGGGATCGAAGACGACGACCCCCTCGCTGAAGCCATCCAGGAGGGCCTTGGCGAGGGGGGAGAACACCGATGGGGGATTGAGGGGATCCGGCATGTGTCGGTCTACGGTTTGGGTAGAGTAGGGGTTTCAGCCTGCGTCCCTTCCCCCCGGTGACGCCCGGCCCCCCTCGGGAATGGACACACCTCACTCGGGGCTGAGATCCTGCGTGGGGAGCCCACGCAGCTGCACCCGCTCCGCCCAGAGGACCAGCCCGAGTCCGAGGACGATCAGGCACCCTGCCCCCAGGGTCCGGCCGGTCAGCCGCTCCCCCGGCAGGATCAATGGCGCGGCAAGCGCGGCCAGAAAAGGCTGCAGGTAGAGGAAGCTGGCGACCGTATTCGACGAGACCCGCTTCAACGCCCAGAGATTGAGGAAGTAGGCGCCGATCGTCGGGCCCACCACGATGTAGGCGACCAGCCAGCCGATCGACCCATGGAACACCTCCGGCCGCACCCCCCACAGCGCCGGAATCCCGAGCGGCAGCACGCCCAGCGCGGCAAACAGCATGACGTAGGTCCCCACCGTGATCGCATCGTACCGGGCGAGGAGCGGCTTGGAGACGAGGAAATACGCGGCATAGCAGACCATGCCGAGGAGGATGAGCAGGTTGCCCAGTGCGACACCGGGCGCGAAGCTGAGTCGGGTGGGATCGATGAGATACACCGCCCCCGCGGCCGCGAGTGCGATCCCGCCGAGCTTGGAGGACGAGGGACGCTCCAGCCCGAGCAGCAGCGAGCCCAGGACGGTGAAGACTGGTGCGGTCGTGACCAGGATCGTCGCATTGACCGCGGTGGAGTGCCCCAGCCCGAAGAGATAGAGCGACTGGTTCGCGGTGACCCCGAGGAGGCCCGAGACGGCGACACGCATGAGGTCTCGCCGGTCGTGGATCCACGGCCCTCCGCGAGCAGCGTTGAGGAGCGCCAGCGCCGCGGCCGCGCCGAAGATCCGGATGGTCACGAGCAGGGCCGCCGGTACGACCGGCAGGACCAGCCGTCCGGTCACGGCGAGGCTCGCGAAGAGGACCTGCACCATCACCAGACAGAGCTGGACCATTGTGTGACCGTGCCCTTACCGCCGCCGCCGACGGGGGCCGCGCAGGCGTGAGCGCCGCTCCTCTTCCCCGGCTTCATCCATCCTCGCCCGCACGGCATCGAGGGAATCGCCCTCCAGCGCGGAGCGGTTGCCGCGCACCACCGCGAAGTGGAGCGGCCGGTCCACCCGGGGCAGGTCCGACGGGGAGAGCCGCCGCGCCTGACCCTCGCGCAGCTGCAGCCGCACGAGGCCACCGGCAGGACCGACTTCGTAATACAGTGGCACGGTGTCGCCGAGCAGCCGCACGCTGCCGGGGAGTGCGAGCAGCCGATTCCGCTCCGGCTCCGGCACGATCGCCGCGGCATCCAGCGCGATGCTGGTCGACAGAAACGCCTCCCAGCTGGTCACGCTGTCAAGTTGCGCCCGAATCCGCGCGCGCACCGCGGCTGGCTCCGCCACTGCGAGCGTTCCTCCCGAGCGGCGCCACAGCTCGCCCAGATCGGTGGCGCCACGTCGGACGCGCCCCTGATGCGGGTGCGGCGTCTCGCCGCCGAGCAGCGCGGAGGTCAGCCCCTCGCGCAGCGCCGGGTGGAGATCGGCCGGCACCTCGTCGTCAAGCCGCTCGTCGATCGCCTCGAGCTCAAACCCGAAATAGGTGAGTCGCTGGCGCAGGACCAGGCTGGGGTGCTTCCGCGATCCCCCGATCTCCACCTCGGCGGCGCCGCGCCGGGCATGGCGCCGGATCAGGTCGTAGGACAGTGTGGTGCCTTCAATGGAGGCGCGGGGCACCCCGAAACGGTCGGCGAAGTAGCGCAGCGAGCCGGCGACCGCCCCCCACGTCCCCGCCACTGAATTGCGCGAGACCCGCGCCTCCTGTCCGTCGGCGGTGTGCTCATCGAGCACGAGGTCGAACGGCATGATCCGGGCGACCAGTTCGGTCCAGGCATCGCGGACCGCGTGGCTGGCATACGGCAGCTTTTCCGGCAGCGGCAGTTCCAGCGCGCGAAACACCGAGGCCGTCCCCAGCGCGATATCCTCGATCGCCTTGACCAGGACACCCCGCTGCTCGGCCCACTCGGCCAGCGCCTCCTCCTCAAAGAGATGGCGCGGCAGGCCATACACCTCGCCCAGCCGGCCGTGCCGATTCACCGCTTCGACAAAGAGGTTGTACGCGGTGAGGTGATCGCTCCCCGCCACCCGTACCCCTTCGAGGTTTCGCTCCTCGCGCGTCATCCGGTGGAGCGAGTCGATGTTGGAACAGACCGCGACCACCGGCGCGAGCTCGGTGTCGGCGTGGGCCAGCAGTTCGCCCCAGGCCCGGTCCACCGGCATGCCCTCGACTTCCCGGCCATAGCGGGTGAGCCGGTTGTTTTCGACCAGTCCCCGATCGGTCAGCAGCTGCAGCGCCCGGCGATAGGCGGTCCGATCAAGGGCGACCGGCAGGTCGAGCTCGGTTGCGTCCACCCCGATGGCGGCGCAGGTGATCGCCACCCGCTCAGCGTCGCCGGCGAGCTGGAACTCCGGTGGGGTCGGCCGCAACTTCTCGAAGACGAGATCGCGGTCGGTGAGAATGTAGACCGCGCCCGACGCGACCCGCCCATGCACTCGCCCCGCCATCTGCAGGATCTCATTGGCGCCCAGATATTTCCGATGCAGCACGTTGCGGCCACGATCGACCACGTTGGCGTAGCGCGCATCGTAGATGACGACCGTATCCAGTCCCCGGATGTTGAGCGCCGACTGGCCGGCCGCGGTCATCGCCAGCAGGAA
>JANOFA010000565.1:0-1174 GCA_031413355.1 Gemmatimonadota bacterium
TGATGCATACAAAACCAGTCAACGTGAATATGAGAGTAAGACTACGAGTACTAGTTTAAGCTTGTCTTTAAGCTCGTCATCGGGTTCAAGCTCGACCTCAACGGCAAGTCATTCGCTGACCAGCGCCACGATCCGCTCCAAGTTCTGGCGGACGTTTCCCAGCGGTATTTTCGATTTCAGGGCGACCATCGGCTTCGAGAGCTGGGGCGACGGCGTGATCGGCCGGGACGGCACCGGGCAGCCGATTCCGCTCGATGGCGCCTCCTTCCTGCGCACGATGATTGCGATTCAGCTCGATCATTTCCAGCTCTACTGGGATCGCTACAACCTCCGCGCGAGCGGAAAGAGCTACGTCCCCGGATTCGGCATTCTCAACTTCGGCAGCACCTTCGGCGTGCGGTGGGAGTTCGCCAACTAGGCGACGGGTTTCGGTGAAGTCGGAACAATTGGTTCCGGCGCCTCGTCCGGGCCAGCGCCACTCCCCCCCACCTGTCACCCGGAGTCCTCCCGTGCGTCTCGCCTCCCTGGTCGCCCTGTCGCTGCTCGCTGTCACTCCGCTGTGGGCGCAGCAGGCCCCGCCTGCCGGATTCCGCCAGCAGCAGCTGACCGACTTCGCCCGCGAGCGCAGCATGACGCTCGCCATGGTTGATTCGATGCCGGAACGGCTGCTGCACTTCAAGCCGGTGCCCGAGGTCCGGGACTTCGCCCAGCAGATCTCTCATGCCTTCGCCATCGAAATTGACAAGGACGCCCATACTAGGGTCATTTTCTAGCACCGCTAGCGATTTCTCAAGTTTCTTAGAGTAATAGAAGTCGTCGATGTCAAGATATGCGATTACGTCAGTTTTAACCTCCGCGATAGCAGTATTGCGGCAGGCTCCCGGTCCAGCGTTTGTAGCACGTTGGAAAAATCTGACATCGCCGGAAAACTTAAAGTGTTTCAGTTGCTCATTGATAATTTCAACAGAGTTATCGGTGCTGACATCATCTACGACGATAACCGCTTCTGGTTGGCGGGTTTGCCTGACGATACTATCAAGTGCTGATTTAGCAAATTTACCGCCGTTATAGTTCGTGATAACTACAGTGGTTGTTAGTTTGTTCATTGTTTGACGGCTCTGATATAGAACATGTGGCCCATAATGCCTTTGGAAGCGGTTTTGTATCCAAACTG
>JANOFA010000566.1:0-4549 GCA_031413355.1 Gemmatimonadota bacterium
CGTTAGCCCGTTGGCAAGAAGCAGTCGGCGGATCACACGTAGTCCATCGAGGGACGGTCATGTGTCGTCAATTGCCGACGGTTAACAGCCAACGGCCAATGGCCAACGGCTAATGGCGCAGTTCAGTCCTTGTACGGATCAAACTCATTCGCTCCGGCCATGACGACGACGAGCGGCCGGAGAGTGTGCAGTACTTCGATGGTGGCGCCCTGCGCCGCCAGGACATCCGGCAGCCGGCGGTAGACATGCGGGCTCTCATCGAGCCCCCCGCCTCGGAGGATCACGCCCTTCTCCGCGATCCAGGACTGCATCATCTCGGAGGTGACCCGGCCCTCGCTCAGGACCCGGCCGGTCTTCCGGTTGCGCTTTCCCGCCGCGGCGGTCCGGCTCATGACTCGGCCGGCACCGTGCACGGTGGAGAAGAGCGCAGCCTTCTGAAGTGCAAGGATTTCCTGCTCGGCAGGCGCGGACGCCTGCCCCACTGCGGTTCCCCGCACGATCACGGCGTCGTCGCCCATCGACCCGCCGATGAAGCCGAGCTGGTCGGGGAATGCCGGGGTCGCCCCCTTCCGGACCACCACCAGCTCCTCACCCTCGTGCTGCTCCTTCCAGGCAAAGTTGTGATGGTTGTGCACCAGCTCCATCTCCTGAGCATTCAGGATCGATACCACCTTCCGGGCGACCCACTCCCGGCCGGCGTAGGCGTAGCGGCCGGCCAGTTCCATCAGCGTCCAGTAGTCGTGCCCCAGCGGCTGGTCGAGCGGCAGAAGGATCTCGGTCTCGGGGACCCGGTCGCCCCACTTGGCGCCCTGGCCGAGGGCGAGGAAGTTCGAGGCTACGGTGTGGCCAAAGCCCCGGCTTCCGAAGTGCACGCCGACCCAGAGGGTGCCGGTCTCGTCGGCGAAGACGTCGACGTAGTGGTTGCCGCTTCCGACGGTTCCGAGCTGCTGGCGCGCCTTCACCAGCAGCGCCTGGCGGTGCTTGGGCGGCACGGCGCCCCAAGCCGCATCCTCGAAGAGGGGGTCGTCGGTCGGGGCGTCATCCGCCTGGTTCTTCCGGCCCACGCCGAAGCTCAGCGTGTCGGCGATCTCGTCGGCCAGGTTGCTGAGGCGACGAGCGACCTGGTTGCCGGTGTTGCCAAGGTCGGCGACAGTCCGGTCGGTCCGGATCGCGGCGTTGCCACAGGCGATGTCGAAGCCGACGCCGACAACCGAGACGGCGTTGTCGTAGGCGGCGACGCCACCGATCGGCATGACGTAGCCCACGTGGCCGTCGGCCATGAGGGCGACCTTCCGCGCCTTCTCCGCCACCTTGGCGAGCTGGGCCCGGGTGGCGTCATCGTGCGTGCCAAAGATCTGCATTGGGGCCTCCAAGAGTTAAGGCGATTGGGCGATTGGGCGATTGGGCGGATAGGCGATTGGGCGGTTGGGCAATTGGGCGGTTGGGCGGTTGGGCGGTTGGGCGACAGTGAAGACAACAAGTAGAGTGCTCCGGACTCGAACCGGAATCCCCCGCCGTCCGAGGGCGGTGCGCGGCCATTTGCGCCTGCACTCTGCTGGACCTCACAATGGTGGACCGGCCGAGATTCGAACTCGGAGTCTCCCCCGTGCGAAAGGGGTGCTCTGCCAATTGAGCTACCGGCCCAAAGTACGCGGAGCTGGGCTTGAACCAGCGACTTCCGGTATGTGAGACCGGCGCTCTACCGGCTGAGCTATCCGCGTGTCATCAACGAGTTCCCGGCGATGGACTCGAACCACCATAGCGAGATTCAGATTCTCGCGGCCTGCCGTTGGCCGAGCCGGGAGTGGCGGGCCCGGTGGGGATCGAACCCACAGCCTCCGAGTTTGGAGCTCGGTACTCTGCCTTCTGAGCTTCGGAACCCCTGCATAGCAGCTGCGTGTATGACGCGATGCCATCGCCTCCAGGCGCAGCCGTCCCTCCAGAGCCCCAGAGGGGAATCGACCCGTCCGGCCCGTGAGGGCCGGCGCCGGACGCAGTCCGGCGAGGGGAGCGAGGCCGCGAAGCGGCCGCAGCTCAACCCCTGTTCCCAGCTTGGAAGGCTGGTGCCTCGGGCCACTCGGCCACTGGAGCATTTCGATGTGTCATCGCCTGAATGATGTCATTGCGAGGAGGCCCCGCAGGGGCCGATGAAGCAATCTGTCCTTCGGTATCCCGAGCACAGATTGCTTCGGCTGCTCCGCAACATCGCAATGACATGCCGGGTTGATCCTGTGTTGATAGTTGGCCGACAGCTTCCTCTATGCCAAACACGCGCTACCTCTTTGTCTACCTCCTGACGAACACCACCCGGTCTGTGCTCTACACCGGCGTGACCGGGGATCTCAAGCGGCGAGTGGCGCAACATCGCGCCGGCCAGGGTGGGCGATTCAGTCGCCGATACCGGGCTCGACGCCTCGTCTGGTATGAGATCCATGAGAATCCCGTCACCGCGATCCTGCGCGAAAAGCAGATCAAGGCTGGGCCGCGACGGCAGAAGCTGGCCCTTATCAACACCATGAATCCTGAGTGGAGAGATCTCGCGGAAGACCTGTGAAGGGCTTGCCCCCTCACATTGTCATTGCGAGGAGGCCCCGCAGGGGCCGACGCAGCAATCTGTCCTTCGGTATCCCGAGCACAGATTGCTTCGGCCCCCTCGCTCCGCGAGTGGGGCCTCGCAATGACAGCACGCCTGGCCAGGGTCGATGGCACGACGAACGAATGACGCCCCCACCCGGGAGTCGCGTGATCTCGTGTGAGAGCACCATCCGCCCGCCGGCCACCGCCTCTGGCCTGCGTGTCCTGCTGTTCACATGCATCCATCGGTTGTCAAAGAGCCGGGGCGAGTCCCGAAACGCCGATCGCCCCACCCGGCAGACTTGCGCGCAGGTGGGGCGATCATTCCTCCCCATCGGGAGATGGACTCGAACCTTGGACCTTACGGTCCCGGGTCGTTCCCTCCCGCCTGCACCTTGTCGTCCTGCGCAAACCCTGCATCCAACCCTGCGTTGCCGAGTCGATCCGCGCAGCCTGCGATCTCATAACGAATGCCGCGGGTTCTACCGCTGACTTCAGGCGTCCGATGCCGCCGCAATGCGACGCTGCCCCGCTCCAGCCTCTCGGCCGGGCACACCGCGCCCCTCAGGGCCACGACCGTGGCCGCGGGCATGGCGGTCAGGCCGATGCCGGTAAGGCGTATGCGGGACAGCGATTTGCGGGGCATTGAAGCGTCCGTTCTCCGTTCCTGAGCAAGGTTCTGGTAGACCACAAACAAAAGAGTCGCGTCTCCGTGGTCAGCCGCAGCGAGCACTTGGCTCTGCTGGGTCGGTTGTGGTGTCAGGCACCTGAGCGCCGGGCATCAAAACCTGAGGACCAACGGGACGCGACTCCCGGTCAAGCGAGGGACAGTCTAGCGAATTGTGTTGAGGAGCGCAATAGGGAGTTTTCGGGCAGCGCACGAAGTTCCGGGAGGCCGGTGCGGAACTCCTCTGCGATTCAACGCTTGTAGTTCCGCCTTTCTGGACCGGGGGCCGACAGTGCGCCGGTAGAGACCGTGGGCACGGGGAGAGCGGGCGGTAGGCGGTAGGCAAGACGACACACCATGCACCATCACTCGCCATACATCTCGGTGATGAGGCGCCTCAAGGCACTCGCCTCCTGGTCGGAGAGGGTACCCAGCTTCCGGCCAAGGCGGGATTTGCTCACGGTGCGGATCTGATCGACGGCGATCTCCGATGCCGTACAACCGTCGCGGACGCCGAGCCGAGTGCGCCAGGTGGGATGGAGCTGGGTGGTGAGGGGACAGACCGTCACGGTGGGCAGGCGTTCGTTGAGCACGTCGAGACTGACGATGACGACCGGACGGGTCTTGGCCATCTCGGCGCCCGCCGCGGGATCCAGTGCCGCCCAGCGGACCTCGTACCGTTTCACCGGCGGTCCTGGCGCGGGCGTGCCGGATACTTCGGCTTCCGCTTTGGCTCGGCGACTCGCGGCGTCCGGGCCGGCGACCGGGGAATCTCAGCCAGGCCATCCGTCAGGGTCGTCTCCCACTCCTGCCACCGTTCCCCTTCCCCGGCCATCTCGCGGGCGGTCTCCTCCCAGGAGAGTTTGGGGGTGGCGGCACGGCGGGGTCGGAGCAGGATCCCGTCGCTCCGTTCTTCCATGAGGACGGTGGTCCCGATCCGGTAGCGTTCCAGGGTCCCGGCGGGCAGCCGGACTCCGCGGGAGTTGCCGATCCGGGCGACCTTGAGCTCGATGGGTTTCATGTAATAACGGAAATTACCTGACGGTGGGCCGGTCAATCTGGACCGCGGTGGCGTGGTCCCAATATGTGGTGCAGCGGTGGGGGCGCCGGAGCGAGAAAACGCTAGGCGCCGGTCAGGCCGGTCGCGCTTCACCCGCCCCGTCTTGGCCGATGGTCCCGCCGCGCGCTCGGCGTGCGCGTGTCGCAGATAGATCCCAAGCAATGAAGGGCGCCCACACGCGCGCTCTGGGACCAATCGGCCGGCGACGGGTCGTCCACGCCTTTCTGACGGCTGACGGCTGACAGCCA